>NZ_JBHVWT010000005.1:0-91580 GCF_042882135.1 Streptomyces sp. NPDC058240 | reverse complement strand
GGGGTCCGGGGGCGGAGCCCCCGGACCCACTACGCCGCGTCGCGGAAGCGGGAGGTGCGGTGGACCGGGTCCGTGTCGATCTTCGGGATCACGTGCTCACCGATCAGCTTGATCGAGTTCAGCGTGTCCTCACGGCTCACCCCGATCGGCAGCCCGAAGCTCAACTGGTCCGCCCCCGCCTGCTCCCACCGCTTGCACTGCCGCAGCACCTCGTCCGGATCGCCGCAGATCATCAGCTCCTCGGCGATCAGCAGCTCGATGATCTCCTCGGTGTACTCCGGGAGCAGCTCGGGCCACTCGGGTATGCCCTCGGGCCGGGGGAAGGTGTCGTGGTAGCGGAAGAGCAGCGACTGCAGATAGTTCAGCCCGCCGCCCACCGCGATCTCCACGGCCTTGGCGTGCGTCTCGGCGCAGATGGCCGTGGAGGTGACCATGACGTTGTCGTTGACGAAGTCCCCAATGGGATCGGCCTCCTTGACGGCCGTCTTGTAGGACTCGACGACCCACTCCATGTCGGAGACCTTCTGCACGCTGAAGCCCAGCACGCCGAGCCCCTTCTTTCCCGCCATCGCGTACGAGGACGGCGACCCGGCCGCGTACCACATCGCCGGGTGCGACTTCCCGTACGGCTTGGGCAGGATCTTGCGCGGCGGCAGCGACCAGTGCTTGCCCTGGAAGCCGACGTACTCGTCCTGGAGCCACATCTTGGGGAACTCGGCGATGGTCTCTTCCCAGATTTCCTTGGTGTGGTTCATGTCGGTGATGCCCGGCATGAACCCGAGGATCTCGTGGCTGCCGGCCCCGCGCCCCGTGCCGAACTCGAAGCGCCCCTCCGACAGATGGTCGAGCATGGCGACCTTCTCGGCCACCTTCACCGGGTGGTTGACCGGGGCGAGCGGGTTGAAGATGCCGGATCCGAGGTGGATGCGGTCGGTGGCGTGGGCGAGGTAGCCCAGGTACACGTCGTTGGCCGAGAGGTGCGAGTACTCCTCCAGGAAGTGGTGCTCGGAGGCCCAGGCGTACTTGAAGCCGGACTTGTCCGCCTGGATGACGTACTCGGTCTCCTCGATCAGCGCCTTGTGCTCCGCCCCGGGGTCGACCTTGGCCCGCGCGGCGGGCACGTACCCCTGTACAAAGAGCCCGAATTCCAAGGGGGTTCACCGTCCTCAATCATTTCTGACACTCCGTCAGATCGTTATGCGTCCGACTGTTCCACCGGCGCCTGCACCCGTCAATACCTGACACATCGTCAGGTCGACTCAGAACAGACTGACGCCCGCCAGCCATCCCCCGTCGATGACGAACGGCTGTCCGGTGATGTACGAGGAGTCCTCCGAGGTCAGGAAGAGCGCCAGCGCCGCCACCTCCTCCGGCTGCCCGATCCGGCCCAGCGGCACGAGCTTGCGGTACAACTCGTCCACCGCCGCCCTGGACTCCTCCGGGTCCGCGGCCGGGTCCAGCGCCGCCGGGTTGGTCATCGCGGTGTCCACGGCCCCGGGGCAGACGGCGTTGACCCGTATCCCCTTCGCGGCCAGCTCCACCGCCGCCACCCGGGTCAGCCCGAGCACCGCGTGCTTGGTGGCGGCGTACGCGCCCACGAACGCCATGCCCGTGAGCCCCGTGTACGAGGCAGTGTTGACGATGGTCCCGCCGCCCGCGGCCTCGATCTCCGGCGCGACGTTCTTGATCCCGAGGAAGGCACCCACCTGATTGACCTGCACCACCTGCTGGAACTCCTCCAGCGGCGTGGTCACCAGCTCGTTGAACCGGAGGATCCCCGCGTTGTTGACCAGCCCGTCGATCCTCCCGAAGGCGTCCTTCGCGGCGGCGACCGCGGCCTGCCAGTCCCCCTCCCGGCTCACATCGAGACGGACGAACCGGGCGACGTCCGCCCCCAGCTCCTCGCGTATCCCCTTGGCCAGCGCCTCGCCCTGCTCGTCGAGCACATCGGCGATCACCACCCGCGCGCCCTCCGCGGCGAAGAGCCGCGCCTCCTGCTCGCCCTGCCCGCGCGCCGCACCGCTGATGAGTACGACCCGCCCGTCCAGCTTGCCCATGGCCTGACTCCTACCTGTCGAGATGGGGTGCGACCTCGGCGGCGAACACCGCCATCTGGTCGGTCAGTTCGCTGCGGCTCCGGCTGCGGAACCGCACCTGGATCTGGTGGACGCCCATGGCCCGGTACGCGCGCAGCGACTCGGCGACGGCCTCCGGCTTCCCGGTGAGGGTGCGCCGCCCGACGGACCACTCCGGTTCACCGACGTACAGCGGCTCGGTGATCGCACCGATGACGATCGGGGTCCCGACCCCGGCCGCCTCCCGCAGTTCCTTCAGCCGGGCGATCTGCGCGGGCAGCTTCTCCCGCGGATCGCCCTGCGGCAGCCAGCCGTCGCCCCGCACGGCCGCCCGGCGCACGGCGGCCGGCGAGGAGCCGCCCACCCAGACCGGCACCCGCTCCTGGGCCGGCCGCGGCAGCTGCCCGAGGCCGGCGAAGGAGAACCGCTCCCCCGCGAACTCCGGGTACTCCTCCGGGCCGAGCGCCGCCTTCAGCGCGTCGATGGTCTCGTCGAGCACCCCGCCCCGCCCGTCGAAGTCCGCCCCGAGCGCCTGGAACTCCTCCGGCACGTGCCCGGCGCCGACCCCGAGGATCAGCCGGCCGCCGCTGAGGTGGTCGAGGGTGGCGTACTGCTTCGCGGTGGCCAGCGGGTGCCGCAGGCCGACGACGGCGACATGGCTCATCAGCAGGACCCGCTCGGTGATCCCGGCGAGAAAGGCGAGGGTGGCGACCGGGTCGTACCAGACGGTGCCCATGACCCCGGCGAGCCGACGGGGGATCGCGACATGGTCGCAGCTCGCCAGATAGGCGAAGCCGGTGCGGTCGGCGGTGCGGGCGATTGCGGCGAGGTCGGCCGGGGTGGCCGCCGCCTCCCACCCCTCGGCGTAGATGGTGCTCTGCGACTGGATCGGCAGCTGCATCCCGTACGACAGCGGCCCGGTGGGTGATATCGGCACCGTGCGGCCTCCTCCCGAGAAGATCTGACACACCGTCACGCGACGGGGCGCGGGGCCATCGTCGTACCTGACGCCGCATCAGACAAGGGGTGGGCGGCCGGGAAGGGGTCAGTCGCCCAAGCCCCGGAACAGGAAGTCGCCCTCGATCGCGATCCGGGTCGCAGGCTTGCTCCCGTCGCAGAAGTTCACGTCGTCGCACTCCCCGCTCCAGCGCGGCCGGAGGCGGAACCAACACTCGGCACGCGCCGATTCCGGCGGGCCGGGTCGAGTGTCGCCGGGTACGGCATCAGGGGTGCCCCAACATAATGATGGCGTCGACTGTTTCATACAACAACAGCCCCACAAGGGGGAGTTGGAATGCAGAACATGAACGGCGGGGGCCTCTTCATAGCTCTGGTGATCGTCGGCTTCGTGGTGCGACAGCAGCTGCGTGTCCGTCCCGTGCGGCGCAACGTCTCGCTCATCGTCCCGGTGGTCCTCGGCGTCCTGGGCGCCGCTCTGATCGCCTTGGGTATCGCCTCGGTCGTCAAGGACCATTCCCTGACCGCACTGTTCGTCGTCCTTCTGGTGGCCAGCCTGGCCGTCGCGGGGCTGTTCGGCGCGGTGCGGGCCAGGACCGTACGGATCTGGCGTGAGCCCCAGGCCGAGGTGCTGCGCCAGGGGGCGATGGCGACGACCGGACTGTGGGTCGCCTCGGTCGCCGTTCACACCGGGCTGGCGCTGTGGATCGACCACGCGGCCGGGACCGGATCCCTGGGGGCCGCGTCGCTGTACGCGTACCTGGCGATCGGCCTGGGCACGCAGAACCTCCTGGTACGCAGGCGCGCCGTCGCGCTGTGACCCCGCGACCGGAGCTCACCGCTGCCGCCTACAGCGGCACGATGACGAGGGCGGTGTCGTCGCTGAGCCCTGTCGACGGCAGCAGATCCGCCAGCAGGGCATCGGCGAGATCTTCGACCTCGGCCTGGGTTCCGCGATGGCGGGTCAGGGAGGCGGCCAGCCGGGAAAGGCCGGTGTCGATGTCTTCGTTCCGGCGCTCGATCAGGCCATCGGTGTACAGCACGAGGAACGCGCCCTCGGTGAAGGGCACCGTGGCCTGCGCCCAGGGGCCGCGGTCGAGGCGGGCGCCGAGCGGTGGGTCGGTGGCCCGGTCCAGGAACTCGACGTTGCCGTCACTCCACAACAGGGCCGGTGGCGGATGACCGGCGCTGCTGTAGGTGATGTGGCGGGTTTCCCAGTCGATGAGCGCGCTGGCCACCGTCGTGTTCTCGGCCCCTACGACGGAGTCGGCGTACAGCTCCAGGATCTCCAGGGCGCGGGCGGGGCCGCCGCAGGAGCGCGAGGCGGCGCTGAGCGCGCTGCGCAGTTGCCCCATGACGGTGGCCGCGGACAGTCCGTGACCGACCACGTCGCCCACGGCGACCCCGAGGCGGTCGCCCGGCAGGTCCACCAGGTCGTACCAGTCGCCGCCCACCTCCAGCGCGCGGACGGCAGGCCGGTAACGCACGGCCACCGGGTGATGCCCGATCGCACGCGGCGCGGGCAGCATGGCTTCCTGCAGGCTCAGCGCGACCGCGCGGGCCTGGATCAGTTCGGTGACGTCCGCCACCCGGTGCAGCAGCATCGCGACCCGTCCGTCCGCGTCGGGGACAGGGATGTTGGTGATGCTCCAGAAGCGGGCTTCCACCGTCCGGGGCCGGACGGTGATGCCCGTCGGGTCGAACCGCTGCAGCTCCATGGTCTCGGCCCTGCCGGTCCTCGCGACCCGGTGCAGGGACTCCCCGATGTTGCGCGCCACGGCCGCATTGGGATGGTTCGGCGTGTCGGCGTAGTCATCGGGCATGTAGTGGCCGATCACGCGCTCACGGCTACGATTGACCACGCGCAGCCACTCCTTGTTGACGTCCGCGAAGAACAACTGCGGAGTAAGGAGGGCCACCGCCCCCGGGAGTGCCTGGAACACCGCCCTGTAATCGATCTCTGGTTGCTTCATGACTGTCCCGCCTGGACACAGTGAGATCCCACTTACACCATGTCGGATTTACGCGGCACGCGCCTCTGGATGCCGCCGCGGCCGTGCCGTGCGGTCACACAGCGTGACGCGGAACTGATGGCGCTCGCCCCGCCGGCCGGAACGACCGTGGTGAAGGACTTCACCAACTGACCGGCCTGGCCCGAAGGGCAGTGGCATCAGCCCCCGTCCTCGACCCGGCCGGATCGACGACTCACGCCCCGATGAAGCGCACGGTCTCCGTCAGGTCCGCCCGGCCGGTGCGTAGCGGGGGCACGCCTTCGTCCTCGTACCCCACCGAGACACCGCAGAACAGCATGTGCCCGTCATCGGCCCCGACCACCTGGCCGACGGTCGTGTGGTACATCGACCACATCACCTGGGGGCAGCTGTGCAGCCCCTCCGCCCTCAGCAGCAGCATGACCGTCTGGAGGTACATCCCCAGGTCCGACCACTGCGCGGACCCCATCGTCCGGTCGAGGTAGCAGAACAGCACGACCGGCGCCCCGAACGCCCCCGCGTTCAGGGTGGCGATCTTCTTGGGGCGGTCGGGGTCGTCGCGCTCGATCCCGAGCGCCCGGTACCGCTGGGCGGCCGCGGCGGAAAACCGGTCCGTGTACGGCGAGGTCATGTCAGCCGGGTACATCGGGTACTCCCGCTCGTCCCCCGGGTCCCCCGCCAGCGCCCGAGCCGTCGTACGGCGCTTCAGCTCGGCCAGAAGCTCGCCGGTCACGGCGTACAGGTGCCACGGTTGGAGGTTCCCGCTCGATGGAGCCCGCGTCGCGGCGGCCAGCACGCGTTGGAGTGCGTCCACGGGCACCGGCTTGTCGCTGAACGCCCGCACGGCCCTACGGCTGTCCACGGCCTCGTACACGTTCATGGTGCTGTCACGCACGGCTTGACGGCCGGATACCAGAGCCGCGTGCTCGACGCAGTCGTTGTTCGAGCCGCTGTAGGTGCTCGTGTGCCAGGCCGCGGCCTCCAGTTCGGCAGCCGGGAGATCCAGTTCTTCGGTCATGGTCTGCTTTCCTCGATGAGGTCGCGAATGTACCGCCGGGACGCGGTCGGGGACAGTGCGGCCGCCGTCAATTCGTCCCACGCCTTCTCATACCTCTGAACATCCGCACGCTGCTCAAGCAACGTGCCACCAACGGCACCGGGCGTGGAACCAGTGCTGGCGCTCGGCTCCATCGACGTGGCCACGGCGCGTCGGCTGGTCGCGGCCCTGCGGTTCTGAATCAGGGGGCCGTCGGGATGCCCGTGTCGTGATCCGCGTCGCCCTCCGGGTCGTCCCCGCCGGTCGCCGCGCTCTCCGGGGGCGGGCTTCCGGGTGTTGCGGGGGCCGGGCCCTCCTCGCCCTCGTCGTCGTCCTCGTCGGCCTGTTCGTCCGGGGCGGCCTGGACGCCCACGCCCTGCGAGGACGTCACGTTCTGGTCGATCGCGCCCCCGCCGCCGTCGTGGTCGCTGCCCGCCGTGCCCTTGCTGAAGGGGCCCAGCACGTTGAGCGTGCGGTCCACCTCCAGCCAGGAGTCGGCGTTGGAGTTGTCGATGGTGATCAAGGAGGGCCCGTGGTGGGTCTCCATGCCGCCGTCCGGCGCGTCGGCCCAGGCGGTACCCGCGGCCAACTGGCCCTGACAGAGCGCCCCGAGTGCGATCACCAGGGCGGCCCGTGCCCTGGACTGGACGGTTCGTGCCATGTGTCCGTGTCCTTCTCTCGCTGTGGTTCACGTGGTGCCGGGGCCCCGTGGGGCGTGGGGGTGCGCCACGGGGCCCCGGCGTTCGGGCGGAGCGGACGCGGCCGGGCGCTCCCCCGCTCCCGGCGCGCAGTACGCGTCAGACGGTCACGGCCACGGGCTCAGGGGCCGGGTGATGCCTGCTGATGTTCTTCTCCAGCAGCTCCGTCGAACGCTGCACCCCGATCCCCTCGGCAGGCACGAACTCGGCGAGCCGCCCGTCGGACTGCTTGAGATCCGTCAGCGCGCTGTCGATCGCCGCGTGCGCGGCGAAGAGGCAGGGGGTGCTGTAGATGGCCACCTGGCACTCCAGATCGGCCAGTTCGGAGAGCGAGAGCCTGGGCGACTTGCCGCCCGCGATCTGGTTGAAGAGCAGCGGCTTGTCACCGACGACCTTCCGGATGCGCTTGATCCACTCGACGCTGCGCACTCCGTCGACCAGGACGACGTCGGCGTCCGTCTCGGCCAGCGCCTCGGCCCGGCGCAGGATGTCGGCCTCCTCCGTGGCGTCCGTGCGGGCGACGACCACCAGGTCCCGCCTGCTCTCCAGCACGAGGTTGAGCTTTTCCAGGTACTCCTCCAGCGGCAGCACCTGCTTGCCGTCCGCGTGACCGCACCTGCGGGGGCGCTTCTGGTCCTCCAGGATGACGCCGGAGGCGCCGATCCGCTCCAGTCTCTGCACCACGTGGCAGGCGACCTCGGGATCGACGTAGCCGTCGTCGATGTCGACCAGCAGGTGGTGGGAGGGGAAGGCCAGCCGCAGCCGCTCCACGAAGGCCACCATGTCCGGCCAGGCGATGAAGCCGATGTCGGGGAGCCCGTAGTGGGAGGCGGCGAAGCCGAATCCGGACACGAAGAATCCTTCGTAGTGCCGGGCCACCACTGAGGCCGAATACATGTCGTAAATACCGATGAGAGGAGTCGTTCCCGGGCTCCGGACTTCTTCCCTCAGCGCACTTCCATAATGCACAGCGGCTCCTTGCCAATGGGTCGTTGATTCGTGAAACGGGTGTGTCGTGCGGCCATCCGGTGACGCGGAATCCGGTGACATCGGGCCGAACACCCCCTGGAACACGGACAGTCGAGTGGGGGGCGCAGGTGTCGGCGGTTCAGCGGTTCACTGATGCGGCGAGTTCAAGAGCACCGCGCAAAGCCCTTCCTTGTGGAAGAGCGGGCGGCATCCCTGCCACGCGGGACGCAAATCTGCCCTCTTTACGAAGACGCGTATACCTATACAGAACATGACCGTGTCTTTACCTCGGGACACGCCGCCCTTTATCTTGTGTACGACACATAGCGGATACGCACTATTGCCCGGTTGACGGCATCGGAACTGCTGGAACGTTTCCCTTTCGGATCAGCCGGAAGGGAAACGACATGCCGCTGCCGCAGCAGAAAGACCTTCATCTGCTGCGGCAGCGGCCAACGGGAACTGTCCTGAAACCCTAAGCAGGCTCCTTTCCGCCCCCCTTCGAACTAGTCAGCTGGCGGGAATACAGACCGCGTACGACTGGACGGTCTGCGCGCCCGCACCGTTGTTGTACGCGGAGACGTGCCAGGTGTTGGTCGGGGTGTCCGGGTAGCTCGCGGTCCAGTGGATCTCATCGTTCTGCAGCTGGTTCACGGCACCTCCCCCGGTCAGCACGGTCCCGGCAGGGCAGGTAGCAATGATGTCCTCGACGCTGCCGCCGGCAGGCACGAGTGTGGCAGCGCTGGTTGCGGTCTGAGACGGACCGACAGGCCCCGCCGGGCCAGTGGCACCCGTGGCTCCCGTCGCACCGGTCGCCCCCGTCGCACCGGTCGCACCATCAGCACCATTGGTACCAGCCGCACCCGTCGGACCCACAGGACCCGTCGCACCGGTCGCACCATCAGCACCGTTGGTACCAGCCGCACCCGTCGGACCCACAGGACCCGTCGCACCGGTCGCACCATCAGCACCATTGGTACCAGCCGCACCCGTCGGACCCACAGGACCCGTCGCACCGGTCGCACCATCAGCACCATTGGTACCAGCCGCACCCGTCGCACCCGTCGCACCGGTCGCACCATTGGCACCGGTCGCACCCGTCGCACCGTTGGTACCAGCCGCACCCGTCGGACCCACAGGACCCGTCGCACCGGTCGCACCATTGGCACCGTTGGTACCAGCCGCACCCGTCGGACCCACAGGACCCGTCGCACCAGTCGCACCATTGGCACCAGCCGCACCGGTCGCACCGGTCGCACCGTTGGTACCAGCCGCACCCGTCGCACCCGTCGCACCGGTCGCACCATTGGCACCAGCCGCACCGGTCGCACCCGCAGGCCCGGTCGCACCGGTGGCACCATCAGTTCCGTTGGTACCAGCCGCGCCCGTCGGGCCGGTCGAACCGGTCGGACCGGTCGGACCGGTGGCGCCATTGGCGCCGTTGGCACCGGACGCACCCGTGGGACCTGTCACGCCCTGCAGACCCGTCGCACCCGTCGGACCGGTCGCACCAGTCGGACCGTGAGCACCGACTGCGCCGGACGCACCCGTGGCACCGGTCGCGCCCTGCAGACCCGTCGCACCCGTCGGACCGGTCGGACCGGTGGCGCCGTTGGCACCGTTGGCACCGTTGGCACCCGTGGGACCTGTCACGCCCTGCAGACCCGTCGCACCGGTGGGACCGGTGGGACCGGTCGTGCCGTGGGCACCCGTCGGACCCGTCGGACCCGTGGGCCCCGTGGGTCCGGTCGGACCGGTGGCGCCGGATCCCGGGAGGGTGTCGCAGTACGGCACGGCGGTCTGCGTGATGATGTAGCGGGCGCTCATCCAGCCGCTGCCGTTGGACAGCAGGTACCACAGCGAGTTCCCGCCCACGATCTCGCCGTTCACCATGCAGGCGATGAACACCGTGCCGCCGGACGGCACGCTGCCCACGATCGCCGACTGGGTGGTGGGGCCGCTGCGGATGTTCTGAGAGATCTGGGAGGTGACTGTCCCGGACACGCTGGCCGCCACCCGGCTCGCCATCACTCGGTTGGACGCCTGCGTACCGATGGGGTTCGGCGTTCCGTGAGCGATATCCATGGGACACAGGGCCAGGGTCATTCCCAGCGACATGGCACCCAGGATGGAACGGGACAGGACGTCCCGGCTTCTCGACATATGCATCTCGGTTTCCTTACCGGTTCTGCGTGGATCGGAGCCTGGACTGTGGCAGCCCATACCGGTCAATGGCATATGCGCCACGCCGGTCATCTACCGTCTGGATGCGGACCGCTCCCCTTGTGAGTGAGAACGGCTTCGGCCATCTGCCCCTATTTTCAGCCTGGTTAAGCCGATTGATCATTCCGGCCCGATGACGACGGTTGTGGCCTGCGCGGTCACTTCCGGTACAGCGCTTCGATCTCCTTCTCGAAGTCTCGCGCGATCGCGTCTCGCTTCGGTTTCAGCGAAGGCGTCAAATGGCCGCTCTCCTCGGTGAATTCCACGGGCAGGACGGCGAATTTGCGGATCGACTCCGCGCGGGAGAGGCGGCCGGTGTCCGGACTGGCCGGGGCTCTGGTGCTGTCCGGTGCGGTGCGTCGGGCCGGTGTGGTGCGGGCCGGTGCGTCAGGGGCGTTCGAGGACGGCCGTGACGCCCTGGCCGCCCGCCGCGCAGATCGAGATCAGCCCCCGGGACGGAGCGTCGCGCTCCGCCAGGAGCTTCGCGAGCGTGGCGACGATCCTGGCGCCCGTCGCGGCGAACGGATGGCCGGTGGCGAGCGAGGAGCCCGCGACATTGAGCCGGTCCCGGCCGACGGGGGCGAGGCCCTGCTTCTCCCAGGCCGCGAGGGTGGCCAGCACCTGGGAGGCGAAGGCCTCGTGGATCTCGAACAGGTCGAAGTCCTCGATGGTGAGCCCGGCGCCGCTCCAGCATGCGCGGTACGGAGTACGCGGGGCCATCAGGAGCCCGTCGTCGCCGTTCACGTGGTCGATGGCGGCCGTCTCGTACAGGGACAGGTAGGCGAGCGGCTCCAGGTCGTGCGCGCGGGACCATTCCTCGCTCGCCAGGAGTACGGTCGCGGCGCCGTCGGTGAGCGGGGTGGAGTTGCCCGCGGTCATCGTCGCGTCGGGGTGGTCGGTGCCGAACACCGGCTTCAGCGTGGCGAGTTTGCCGGCCGTGGAGCCGGGGCGGAGGTTCTGGTCGCGGGCCAGGCCCCGGGAACGGGACGACGAGGTCGTCCAGGAAACCGCGCTCGTACGCCGCCGCGAGCCGCTGGTGGCTGGCGTCGCTCGTGGTGTCGGTGCCGCCCGCGATGGCCGAGTCGATCGCCCCGAGCATGATCTTGTTCGCGGCGGTGACGACCGCCTGGAGGCCGGTGCCGCAGGCCTGTTGGATGTCGTACGCAGGAGTGCGCGGGTCGAGTGCCGAGCCGAGCACGGTCTCGCGGGCCAGGTTGAAGTTGCGGCTGTGCTTGAGCACGGCACCCGCGACGAACTCGCCGACCCACTGCCCCTGGAGTCCGAACCGCTCCACCAGGCCGCCCAGGGCTGCCGTGAGCAACTGCTGGTTGGAGGCCTGTGCGTACGGGCCGTCGGAGCGCGCGAACGGAACGCGGCTGCCGCCGATGACCGCGACCCTGCGGAGCTGTGGAAGTTCGAGGGGGATCATCTCGACCAGCTCCTGACTCCTGAGTAACCTTACCCTGGAGTAAATCCACGACCGAGCAGGGAGTCTGGACAATGGCCGACCGCTATCTGCACTTCACCGGCACAGCACCCGGCCGTTTTCTGACCCGGCGGCTCGGACTCCCGCAGCCCGCCCCGCTGCGCCGCTGGTCATGGGAGACCCCCGCCCTGGACGGCCCGCTGCTGCACCTCACCGCCGGGGACTCCACGGTCACGAAGGAGCTCGGCGCGCTCCTCGCGGCCACCTGCCTCGAAGTCACCGGGCGGGCCGACCGCCCGGCCGGGATCGTGCTGGACGCGACGGCCGTCGTCACTCCCGGCGGGCTCGCCGGTGTCCACGCGGCGCTGCACCCGGTAGTCCGCTCCCTCGC
This sequence comes from Streptomyces sp. NPDC058240, assembly GCF_042882135.1. NCBI lineage: Bacteria > Bacillati > Actinomycetota > Actinomycetes > Kitasatosporales > Streptomycetaceae > Streptomyces > Streptomyces sp. NPDC058240. The sequence goes on along the minus strand of NZ_JBHVWT010000005.1, from coordinate 79,814 downwards.
TCCGGGCGGGCGCGTCGTGGTGCTGGGGGTGCGCCCGTCGGCCGACGACCACCATCAGGCCGCCGCCCAGCAGGCGCTGGAAGGATTCGTGCGCTCACTGGGCAAGGAGATCGGCAGGGGCGCCACCGTACAGCTGCTCCGTATCGCACCGGAAGGCGTCGCCGGGGCCGAATCCACCCTGCGCTTCCTGCTCTCGTCCCGCTCCGCGTACATCAGCGGCCAGGCGATCGAGCTGACCTCGGCCGCACCCGACCCGGTCGCCGACCGGGCGGCCCCGCTCGCCGGGCGCACCGCGCTGGTCACCGGCGCGGCGCGCGGCATCGGCGCCTCGGTCGTCGACGTGAACCTCGACAGCGTGCTGCGCACCACGGACGCCCTGCTGAAGGCGGGCACCGTCAACCGCGGCGGCCGGATCGTCGCCACCGCCTCCATCGCCGGCATCGCGGGCAACAACGGCCAGACGAACTACGCGGCCAGCAAGGCGGGCATCATCGGACTGGTCCGCGCACTGGCCCCGCGCGCCGCTGCCGACCACGGCGTCACGGTCAACGCGGTGGCCCCCGGCTTCATCGAGACGAAGATGACCGCAGCCGCCCCCCTCTTCATCCGGGAAGCGGGCCGCCGGATGAACTCCCTCTCGCAGGGCGGCCTCCCGGTCGATGTCGCCGAGACGACCGCCTGGTTCGCCCAGCCCGCCTCGACGGCCGTCAACGGCCAGATCGTGCGTGTCTGCGGCCAGAGCCTGCTGGGGGCGTGACCCTGTGCCGAATCTGAACGTGTCACTTGCACGGGCAACTGTCACGTCCCCGTTCAAGAGGGCCGGCCGCCCCGGCGCCACGCTGCCCGCCGACCGGGCCATGCTTCCGGCCGCACCGATCACGGCCGGCCCGCTCGCCTCGTACCGCCGGATCTGTGGCTTCACCGAGCCGGGCACGCTGCCGCTCACCTACCCGCATGTGCTGGGCTTCCCGCTCGCCATGCGGCTGATGACCGCCCGGAGGTTCCCGCTGCCGGTCGTCGGGCTCGTCCACACCTGGATCGAGATCACCCGGCACCGGGTGCTGCACCCCACGGACATGCCTGAACTGACGGTGTACGCCCAGGAGTTGACACCGCACCGGCGCGGCACCGAGGTCACGATGACCACCGAGGCACGGCTGGCGGGCGAGCTGGTCTGGGAGTCCCGCAGCGGCTACCTCTCCCGGCACGCGAGAAGCAAACCACCGGCAGAGCGTCCGTCCGGGCCACCCGGGTCGGCGCACGGCACCCCGGCCGCGGAGCTTACCGCCGTCGCCGAGTGGCGGCTGCCCGGCGATCTGGGACGGCGTTACGGCGCCGCCTCGGGCGACCGGAACCCCATCCACCTGTATCCGCTCACCGCCCGGCTCTTCGGCTTCCCCCGGGCCATCGCCCACGGCATGTGGACCGTCGCCCGCTGCCTGGCCGAGTCACCGCGGCCCGACGAAGTCCATTGGGTACGGGCCGACTTCAAGGCCCCCGTCCTGCTGCCCGCCACCGTCACCTACGCGGCGGACGCCACCGGCTTCCAGCTGCGCGGCACCGGCCGGGTCCACCTCACCGGGCGGACGGGCTCGGCGGCTGCCAGGGACGGCCGTTCATAAGGTTCTCCAGACCCGCCCAGGAGAAGTTCATCAGGGTGGCCGCGGCCTCCTTCGCCGAGACGCCCGGGGTCTCGTTCGCCCACCCGGCGAGCGACTCCGCGGCCCCCACGAGCGCCTGCGCGAGCCCCGACACATCGCGGTCGGGCAGCCCCGGATCGTGGTGCGCCTCGCGCGCCGCGGCCCCGATCAGCTCCGTCACGAAAGCAACGATCTCGTCCCGCATCGCCGTCACCTCGTTGGCGAACGGCTCGCCGTGCGTACGCGCCTGGCGGTGCAGCACCGCCCAGCCGTCCGGGTGCTCCGCCGTGTGCGTGAAGAACGCCCGCAGCCCGGACCACAGTTGCCGATCGGCCGGAAGCCCCGGCTCCGCCCCCGCCCGTACCGCTTCGACCAGCGCTTTCGCCTCGCGCCGGATGCAGGCGGTGAAGAGTTCTTCCTTGGAGTTGAGGTACAGGTAGACGAGCGGCTTGGACACCCCCGCCAGCTCGGCGATCTCGTCCATCGAGGCGGCCCGGTACCCGCGCTGGCCGAAGATCTGCACGGCGGCGTCCATCATCTGCTGCTCGCGCACGGCCCGCGGCATCCGTTTGCTCTTCACAGCACCCACGTCGACTTCCTCCCGCCCCCGCCGCACCACTCCCCGGTAAGAGTACGGCGCGGGTCTCCTCGGCGACGTACAGCGCTCCTGCCGACAACCGCATGGACCGACTGCAACACAGCAACCGCGGTGCTGACAAAGCCCGTTACCAGGAGGCGACCGTCGCGATTCCGCCGATCAGCCAAGCACCGCGCCGGGGGCACCGGAGAGGTCCTGGTCCTGCGACCAGGACGCGTTTAACGCTCTTCCCAAAACCTGATCGAGTGAAGTCACGGAAGTCAGTTCGTACTTTCACGGGCTGTATCGGGACGTGGACGGCACACCTTGAGAGGCAGACGGCATGAGTAACGCAACGGCCCATCGGTGACACCCCGATGGCTGCGTACAGGACCGCGAATGCCGAACGAGCACCGGCGTGCCGTCCTTACGCCCCGGGGCTTGGTGAATAAGGTCGCCCGGATCCACCCACCGCCCGGATCGAGGGTTGCCATGAAGCCGTCCATCTGCCTGTGCATGATCGTCAAGAACGAGGCGAAGGTCATCCAGCGCTGCCTCGCCCCGGTCCGGGATCTCATCGACACCTGGGTGATCTCCGACACCGGCTCGACCGACGGAACACAGCAGCTGATCCGCACCGCACTCGACGGCATCCCGGGCGAACTCCACGAGGAACCCTGGGTGAACTTCGGCCACAACCGGACGCTGAACATCAAGCACGCCCACGGCAGGGCCGACTATCTACTGCTCCTCGACGCCGACCTGGTGATTGCCAGGAACGGCCCGCTGCCCCGGCTGACCGCCGACTCCTACATGCTGCGACACCTGGGCGACCCCGAGTACCGGATCAAGCGCCTCGTCCGCGGTGACATGGCCTGGCGGTACGAGGGCGTCACCCACGAGTACCTCACCGCCGACCGGCATCACAGCCAGGAGAACCTCGACGCGCTCGTCATCCACGACTTCCACGACGGCGGTTCACGGCACGACAAGTTCGAGCGCGACGCCCGGCTGCTCGGCGCCGAGCTGAAACGCGACCCCTCCAACGCCCGTACGGTCTTCTACCTCGCCCAGACCATGCGCGACCTGGGCCGCACGGAGCGGGCGACCGACCTCTACGAGCGACGCGCGCGGATGGGCGGCTGGAACGAGGAGGTCTACTACGCGCTCCTCCAGGCCGGCATCCTCAGGGCCGAGGCCGACGACTGGCCGGCCGCGATGGACACCCTCTCCCGCGCCTGGGAGGTCCGCCCGCAGCGGCTCGAAGCCTGCTACGAACTCGCCTCGCGGCTGCGCGCCCTGGGCCGCCACCACACCGCGTACGCCTTCCTCCGCCCGGTTCTCGACCGGGAACAGCCGGACGACCTGCTGTTCATGCAGCCGTGGGTGTACCGCTGGGGGCTGCTCTTCGAGTTCTCGATCGCCGCCTACTGGGTCGGGGACGACGAGGGCTCGCTCCGCGCCTGCGACCGTCTGCTGGCGATGCCGGACCTGCCCGACGCGCACCGTCGGCAGACCCTCGCCAACCGGGAGTTCGCCGTGCAGCGACTGACCGCGCGCGATACGTCATCGGCCTCCGCCCCGGCCGCCCCGGTGCTCGCGTCCGCCGCGGCGGGCCGTTGACCGGTACGGCGCAGGAGCGCCCCCGGCCCTGCCGAAAGGCGGACCGGGGGCGCTCCCGTGTGTCGTGCGTGAGCGGCTACGCGGCGACCGGCACCCGCTCCGGCTCGGTGTCGCGCACCTCGTCGCCGTCGACCGGGGAGGACGAGGCCGAGTTGTACGCGTCGAGGTCGAGGATCTTCTCGCGGGCCGAGACGATCACCGGAACCAGCGCCTGACCCGCCACGTTCGTGGCCGTCCTCATCATGTCCAGGATCGGGTCGATGGCCATGAGCAGACCGACGCCCTCCAGCGGGAGGCCCAGCGTCGACAGGGTGAGGGTCAGCATGACCGTGGCACCGGTGAGACCGGCGGTGGCCGCCGAACCGATCACCGAGACGAACGCGATCAGGATGTAGTCACCGACACCCAGCTGCACGTCGAAGATCTGCGCGATGAAGATCGCCGCCAGCGCCGGGTAGATCGCGGCGCAGCCGTCCATCTTGGTGGTGGCGCCGAACGGGACGGAGAAGGAGGCGTACTCCTTCGGGACGCCGAGGCGCTCGGTGACCTTCTGGGTGACCGGCATGGTGCCGACCGAGGAGCGGGAGACGAAGGCCAGCTGGATCGCCGGCCAGGCGCCCTTGAAGAACTGCACCGGGCTGAGCTTGGCGACGGTGGCGAGCAGCAGCGGGTACACACCGAACAGCACCAGGGCGCAGCCGATGTAGACGTCGGCGGTGAACGTCGCGTACTTGCCGATCAGGTCCCAGCCGTAGTCGGCGATCGCGTAGCCGATGAGGCCGACGGTGCCGATGGGGGCGAGGCGGATGACCCACCACAGGGCCTTCTGGAGGAGCTCCAGGACGGACTCGCTGAGGGTGAGGATCGGCTGGGCCTTCTCGCCGAGCTGGAGCGCGGCGATACCGGCGACGGCGGCCATGAAGACGATCTGGAGCACGTTCAGCTCGGTGAACGGCGTGATCACGTTGTCCGGGATGATGCCGGTCAGGAAGTCGAGCCAGGAGCCCGCGTGCTCCGGCAGCTTGCCGTCCTTCGGCGTGAGGCCCGTACCGGAGCCCGGGTTGGTGATCAGGCCGATCGCGAGGCCGATGGCGACCGCGATCAGCGAGGTGATCATGAACCAGAGCAGGGTGCGGGTGGCCAGCCGGGCGGCGTTGTTGACCTTGCGCAGGTTGGTGATCGACACCAGGATCGCGAAGAAGACGAGGGGCGCGACGGCCAGCTTCAGCAGCTGGACGAAGATGTGGCCGACCTTGTCGAGCGTGGTGTAGAGCCAGCCGATGTCGTACGTACGCGTGAGCCAGCCGAGTACGACACCGAGGACGAGACCGGCGACTATCTGGGCCCAGAACGGGACCTTGGGTATACGGAAACCGGAGCCGGACGGACTGTCGGCAGCGGTGGACGCGGGGTTCGCGGACACGGACACACTCCAGATGTGACGCATCGGGGCGCACGGGGACGACTGTGCGGGGGACGGGGGTGCGGCGCCCGCGTCAGGGGCGGCGCCGCTGCATGGTGCCGTTCAGACGTTGCGGCAACAGACCGCGGACATACAGCGGCAGAGATCGACATGCAGGCGCTCCACGAGCGGGACGCTCGCGGCGAATCGATGGCGCACTGCTGTCTTCATGTCGAACACGTTAACACTTGAACTTTGAGAAGCTCAAAGCTCTTCTTTGACCCCGGCTCGCCGGCGAGACCGCCGCCATCACACCCCGGTCCGCCCCGGATCCCTGCGGGAACGACAAAACCCCAGTACAGGAGCGGCCGCTCCGGCGCTGGGGTTTCGAACGAAAACTGTGCGGGTGTGAGGAAGCTTACGTAGTCCTTACGCAGCCCTCACGCCGTCGCCACCGTCACGGGGTGACGTGGTCCTCGCGGGTGCGGTTCGCCTCAAGGCGCCCCTTGGCCCGGTCGACCGTGGACACGATCTGCTCGGACATCTCGTCGCGCTGCTTGCGCAGCAGCACATAGCTGAGCGGCGCGGACAGGACCAGGGCGAGCAGAATCACCCAGACGATATTGGAGCCGTTCGTCCCGGAGGGCAGCAGGCCGAAGTGAACGGCCACGGCTGCGACGGCGAAGCAGCCGACGAAGATACTGAGGCGCATCGCGGTGTACCGAATCGTCGCGCTCGGCTTGGCAGCGGACACAGTTGGCCTCTCTCTCAACGTATGACGGTCCTTCGATCCTGCCCGACCAGTGAAGCATGCCCCGGAATCGATCAGTTCGGAGGGCTCCGCCAAAGGAGGCGGACGCGGCTCAGTGCCCGAGCGGCAGCAGCATGATGATGTCGTCGCGGTCGTCCCCGTCGGCCACCCGGATCGCGTCGGGCACCCGCCCGACCTCCTTGTATCCGCACGAGGCGTAGAACCGGTCGACACCGGTGCCGCCGCGGCAGGTGAGCCGGACGGCCTCGATCCCGTCGATCCCGCGGGCCGCCCGCGCGGCGGCGTCCATCAGATCGCGCCCGTACCCCTTGCCCTGATGGCGGGGGTGGACCATCACCGTGTAGAGCCAGAGCCAGTGGATCATCAGCCGGTGGGCGTTGAGGGCGAGGAAGGCCGTGGCCGCGACGGCACCCTCCTCGTCGCGTCCGATCAGCAGGCGGGTGCGCCCCTCGGCCATGGCCACCAGATGCTTGACCAGCTCGGGCCGTACGTCGTCGGTCGTGACGGGCGGCACGAAGCCGACCGCGCCGCCCGCGTTGGAGACATCGGTCCACAGCTCGACGATGCCGTCCCGCAGTGCGCGGTCGAACGTGGGGTCCAACTCGAATGTAAGTGCCATAGGTGCAGATTAACTATTACCGACCCGTGGCCTCAAACCATGTCCAGCACGCGAGAAAGCCCCGGCCTGAGGCCGGGGCTCCCGTACAACCGGACTGCTGACGACGCGCGGGTCAGACGCGCATCGGCTGCGGCGACTCGCGCCGCCCGGCGTCCGGGCCCGGGTACTCGCGGATGATCTCGTACCTGGTGTTGCGCTCTACGGGCCGGAAGCCCGCGTCGCGGATCAGGTCCAGCAGATCCTCGCGGCCGAGCTTGTTCGGCGTGCCGTAGTTGTCCGCGTCGTGCGTGATCTTGTACTCGACGACCGAGCCGTCCATGTCGTCCGCACCGTGCTGGAGCGCGAGCTGGGCGGTCTGCACACCGTGCATCACCCAGAAGACCTTGACGTGCGGGACGTTGTCGAAGAGCAGCCGCGAGACCGCGAAGGTCTTCAGCGCCTCGGCGCCGGTCGCCATCGTCGTCCGCGCCTGGAGCCTGTTGCGGACCTTGCCGTCCTTCATGTCCACGAAGTCGTGCTGGTAGCGCAGCGGGATGAAGACCTGGAAGCCGCCGGTCTCGTCCTGGAGCTCACGCAGCCGCAGCACGTGGTCGACGCGGTGCCGGGGCTCCTCGATGTGCCCGTACAGCATGGTCGCCGGGGTCTTGAGCCCCTTCTCGTGCGCCAGGCGGTGGATGCGCGACCAGTCCTCCCAGTGGGTGGCGTGGTCCACGATGTGCTGGCGGACCTCCCAGTCGAAGATCTCCGCGCCGCCGCCGGTCAGCGACTCCAGACCGGCCTCGATCAGCTCGTCCAGGATCTCGGAGGCCGAGAGCCCGGAGATGGTCTCGAAGTGGTGGATCTCGGTGGCGGTGAACGCCTTGAGGGAGACCTGCGGCAGGGCTTCCTTCAGCGCGCTCAGCGAGCGCGGGTAGTAACGCCACGGCAGGGTGGGGTGCAGCCCGTTGACGATGTGCAGCTCGGTGAGGTTCTCGCCCTCCATCGCCTTGGCGAGGCGGACGGCCTCCTCGATGCGCATGGTGTACGCGTCCTTCTCGCCCGGCTTGCGCTGGAACGAGCAGTAGGCGCACGACGCGGTGCACACATTGGTCATGTTGAGGTGCCGGTTGACGTTGAAGTGCACGACGTCACCGTTCTTGCGCGTGCGCACCTCGTGGGCGAGGCCGCCGAGCCAGGCCAGGTCGTCCGACTCGTAGAGGGCGATGCCGTCCTCACGGGTCAGCCGCTCCCCTGCGCGGACCTTCTCCTCCAGCTCGCGCTTGAGCCCGACGTCCATGCGGCTGCCTCCCAGTTGTCGACGTGCAGTGCGTTTCCCGGTGACAGGTGATACCGGGCGAAACCCCCGGTCACCCGGGGGCTCCACCACGTTACGCCTACGACTCGTCGGGAAGTTCCCCGACCCGGTTCTCCCACTTGGTGGAGAGCACGATCGTGGTACGGGTGCGCGAGACGCCCCTCGTGCCGCTGAGCCGGCGGATGGTCTTCTCCAGGCCGTCCACGTCACCGACGCGCACCTTGAGCATGTACGAGTCGTCGCCCGCGATGAACCAGGCGTCCTCGATCTCCGCGAGGTCCTTCAGCCGGCGCGCCACGTCCTCGTGATCGGCCGCGTCGGAGAGCGAGATGCCGATCAGGGCCGTGACCCCGAGCCCCAGGGACGCGGCGTCGACGGTGGCGCGGTAGCCGGTGATGACACCGGCGGTTTCCAGCCGGTTGATGCGGTCGGTGACGCTGGGCCCGGAGAGCCCCACGAGCCGTCCCAGCTCGGCGTACGAGGCCCTGCCGTTCTCCCTGAGGGCCTGAATGAGCTGCCTGTCCACCGCGTCCATGTGACTGAAACCTTCCATTGTTCAGCAGTATCGCGAGTCTACGTGTAGAATCTAAGGCATGCGGGCTTCGTCGCCTGCAAATCTTTCCGAACATCCAAAAAATGCTTTCGAATCTTCAGGAGTGAGAACACCGTGTACACGATCGAGATGGCCTACGCCCGGATGCGCGAGCTGCAGGACCTGGCCAACCGCTCGCGTGCCCACCAGCCCGCCGCCGCGCACCGGGTCGACCGGACCCGCAAGCCGCGCGCCATGAAGAAGCGCTGACCACAGACTCAGCCACGGGAGTCGCGGGAGCCGCCACCGAGCTCTCCCTCCCACCGGCGGTACAGGTCGTGCGGCACGCCCGCCGCGTCCAGTACCCGCCCGGCGACGAAGTCCACCAGATCCTGGATGTGCGTCGCCCCCGCGTAGAACGCCGGAGAGGCGGGCAGCACCACGGCGCCCGCCTCGTCCAGGCTCACCAGATGCTTCAGCGTCTGCCCGTTCAGCGGAGTCTCCCGCACCGCGACGACCAGCTTCCGCCGCTCCTTGAGCGTCACGCTCGCGGCCCGCTGGAGCAGATCCTTCGAGAGCCCGAGCGCCACCCCGGCCACACAGGCCGTCGAGGCCGGGACGATCAGCATCCCCTTCGCCGGGTACGAGCCCGAGGAAGGTCCCGCTCCGAGATCACCGGCCGCCCAGTGCCGTACGCCCTCGACGTCCACGTCGAAGGTGTGCGGCTTGCCGTCCGCCCCGCGCGCCAGCCAGCTGCGCAGATCCTCCTGCCAGTGCCCGTCGCGGAACGCGATCCCGGTCTCGTCCAGCAGCGTCAGCCGCGAGGCCCGGCTCACCACCAGATCGACGCTCTCCCCCGCGGCCAGCAGGCCGCGCAGTACCGCGGCGGCGAATGGGGTGCCCGAAGCGCCTGAAACCCCGACAATCCAAGGCTGCCGCTGGTGCTGACTCACTGAAGTCCCGGAATCCACACTCCTGAGCCTATCCGGCGGTACGAAACCGGAACCGAGTACGGTGCCTCGGGCGTTCCAGGGGTGGGAACAGGGACGACAGGGGACGGCAGGGGGGCACGATGGCCGCGTCTTCGGATCGATCCGCACCGGCGTGGAGTGCGGGCGGCCGCGCGAAGACCGCGGCCAAGGTGATGCTGGGCTGGGTCGCGTTCCTCTGGCTGCTCGAAGTCGTCGACGCCTCGACCGGCCACTCGCTGGACACGTTCGGAATAGAGCCCCGCCGGGCCGGCGAGCTGCTGGACGTGGTGCCCGCGTCCTTCATCCACTTCGGATTCGGCCATGTCGCCTCCAACAGCGTGCCGCTGCTGGTCTTCGGCTTCCTGGCGGCGCTGAGCGGCGTCCGCAGATTCGCCGCCGTGGCCGCGATGATCATCGTGGTCGACGGGCTCGGCGTCTGGCTGGTCTCCCCGGACGGTTCCAACACGGCGGGCGCGTCCGGGCTGGTCTTCGGCCTCTTCGGCTATCTGCTCGTCCGGGGGTTCGTCGACCGCAGAGTGCTGGACATCGCCGCCGGTCTGGTGGTCGGCGCGATATGGGGCTCGTCGATCATGGTGGGGCTCTCCCCCGCCAACACCTCGGTCAGCTGGCAGGGCCATCTGTTCGGGCTGGCGGCGGGCGTGGTGGCGGCGTTCGTCTTCCGCCGCCCCCCGCGCGGCCGGAGCACGATGCCGCCTGCCCGGCCGCTCATACCGTAGAGCGCGTTGGGCCGCTCATGGCGTAGGGCCTGCCCGGCCGGTCATGGCGTAGGGACTGCCCGGCCGGTCATGTGACTTTCTGACCGGCCGCACGTCGGTTCGGATACGGGCCGGGGGATCCGGCGCATCGGGAGTGGTCGCTTCCGGAGCCGCGTCTGCCGCCGTCGGGCAGCCGTCCTCTTCCGACTCCACCCATGATCCCCGGACGGATCCCGTGGCGTCCGGGTCAGCCCTCGCCCTGACCGGCGCTCCCCATCGGGCCGACCTTCACCGGGGAGCCGGAGCCGTCCGTGGCGGGCAGCGTGGCGGCGCCCGGCCATTCGAGGGAGAACGACTTCGTCTCGTCCGGCGGGGTCACCACCAGGGCCGTGATGCGGACGCCGGAGCCGCCCGACTTGTTGAGCGGGTAGTTGATGCCGAAGTACACCGACTTCCCGTCCTTGAGGGTCATCGGGGTGGCCTTCTCACCGGTACGCTCCGCGGACAGCGACCCCGCGCTGGTCTTCAGGTCGACGCCCGCGTACCCGGAGAGCACGCAGTCCCGGCCGCCGCCGTTCTTGAACTCCACCGCGACGGTGCCCTCGGTGTCGCCGTCGATGGTGCTGTCCGACGCGGTGATGTCCAGGTCGTCGGTGCGGCACTTGCCGACCTTGCCGTTCGCGTCGGAGCCGGTCCCGGCGGCCGTGCCCTGCCCGCCGGACCCCTTCCCGGCGGAGTCCTTCCCGCCGTCCTGGTCCGAACCGCCCGAGCCCGAACCGCCGCTCGCGGAAGACGCGCTGGACACGGACGACGGGGCGACCTGTCCCAGGTCGTCCTCGCCGTCCTGGCAGGCCGTGAGCGAGAGACCGGCGACAACGGCCAGGGCTGCGAAGGTGAGCTTGCGTACGCGCATCGTTTCTTCCTCAGTGTCGGTGGGGGGTGTCGGCCGCTCGGCACGGTCGGTACGAGCGAGCGTTTCTGATCACCAAGAGCCGCCCGGCCCGGCAAGGCGTTCCGCCCAACCACCCGCTAATACACCCCTGTTACACGCACAGCCGGGCACAACGCGCACCACCACCGGACACACCCCGCCCGCACCCGCCCCCCTGCCGCACCCGCTCCCTGCCGCCGTCCGGCAAGGGAAACAGGGGCCGGACACGGCGCGCCGCACCGCGGCGGGGCACTCCGCCGACCGGCCGGGAGGACGGTTCCCACCACCCTTCCGCACCTGTCGACGCCCGCAGCCCGCTGGGACGGACCCGTGACGCGGCGGTCCTTGACCACAGCAGGTGACATGCCTCCTCAACCCGCCTCGCCCGCGCCCGGGGCAGCCGCCCGTCGAGGATGAGGTCCTGGATCCGCCGGACACGACCCCGGGCAGGCTCAGAGGCTGTCGGGTGACCTCCAATCGGGCAGCCACGGTCTGGCACGCACGCTTTCCGATCGGAGGTCACCCGACAGCCGCTCAGACGGTCAGGCCCCGCACCAGCAGATCCAGCAGCGCACACGCGAACAGGGCGATCCCGATGAACCCGTTGACCGAGAAGAACGCCCGGTTCAGCCGGGACAGATCGTGCGGCCGCACCACCTGGTGCTCGTACACGAACGCGACGGCGACGATCACCATGCCGATCCAGTAGAACAGCCCGGCCTCCGTGGCCAGCCCGAACCAGACCAGCAGCCCGGTCGTCACCGCATGGCAGACCCGCGCGCCCCACAGCGCGGCCGGGATGCCGAACCGGGCCGGCACCGAGAGCACCCCGTGCGCCCGGTCCGCCTGGACGTCCTGGCAGCCGAAGATCAGGTCGAAGCCGCCGATCCAGATCCCGACCGCGAGGCCGAGGATCACCGCGTCCCACGACCAGCTGCCGGTCACCGCGAGCCAGGCACCGATCGGCCCTATGGCCTGCGCGATACCGAGGATGGCGTGCGGGTAGTGGGTGAACCGCTTCCCGTACGGATAGACCACCATCGGCACGACGGCGGCCGGCGCGAGCGCCAGACAGAGCGGGTTCAGCAGCGCGGCGGCGCCGAGGAAGACGACGACGGCGACCAGCGCCCCCGTCCACGCCGACTTCACCGAGACCGCCCCGGTGACCAGCTCCCGGCTCGCGGTGCGCGGGTTACGGGCGTCGATCTCCCGGTCGATGATCCGGTTGCAGGCCATCGCGAACGTCCGCAGCCCCACCATCGCGACCGTGACGAGCAGCAGGGTGCCCCAGTGTATGGACTTGTCCGCCTGGAACATCGCGGTCAGGGCGGCGATGTAAGCGAAGGGCAGCGCGAAGACCGAGTGCTCGATCATCACGAGCCGCAGGAACGCCTTGACCTTGCTGTTCGGATGTAGGGGCCCTGAGCCCAGTGCTGCTTCGGCGGCGCTCACAGTCCGTATTCCTTCCAACGGCGGTCGACCTTCGCCGCCGTCTCCGGGTCGGACTCGACCATGTCCGGCCAGCCCCCGTCCCGGGTGTAGCCCTCCTCGGGCCACTTCTTCGTCGCGTCGATGCCCGCCTTGCCGCCCCAGAACTGCTGGTAGGAGGCATGGTCGAGATGGTCGACGGGACCCTCGGTGACCGTCAGGTCGCGCGCGTAGTCCGTATTGCCGAGGGCCCGCCACGCCACCTCGTGCAGATCGTGGACATCGCAGTCGGAGTCCACGACCACGATCAGCTTGGTCAGCGACATCATGTGCGCACCCCAGATCGCGCTCATCACCTTCTGGGCGTGCTTCGGGTACTTCTTGTCGATCGAGACGATCGCGCAGTTGTGGAAGCCGCCCGCCTCCGGCAGGTGGTAGTCCACGATGTCCGGCACGATGATCTTGAGGAGCGGCAGGAAGAACCGCTCGGTGGCGCGTCCCAGCGGCCCGTCCTCGGTCGGCGGCCGGCCCACCACGATCGACTGGAGCAGCGGACGCTTCCGCATGGTCACGCAGTCGATGGTCAGTGCGGGGAACGGTTCCTGCGGCGTGTAGAAGCCGGTGTGGTCGCCGAACGGCCCCTCGGGAAGCATCTCCCCGGGTTCCAGCCACCCCTCGATGACCACTTCCGCCTGCGCCGGTACCTGGAGCGGCACGGTCTTGCAGTCGACCATCTCGATCCGCTTGCCCTGGATGAACCCGGCGAAGAGGTACTCGTCGATGTCCCCCGGCAGCGGCGCGGTGGAGGCGTACGTCACCGCGGGCGGCGCGCCGAACGCGATGGCGACCGGCAGCCGCTCGCCGCGCTTGGCGGCGACCTGGTAGTGGTTGCGGCTGTCCTTGTGGATCTGCCAGTGCATCCCGATGGTGCGGCGGTCGTGGCGCTGGAGCCGGTACAGCCCCAGGTTCCGCACGCCGGTCTCCGGGTGCTTGGTGTGCGTCAGTCCCAGGTTGAAGAAGGAGCCGCCGTCCTCGGGCCAGGTGAAGAGCGCGGGCAGCAGGTCCAGGTCCACGTCGTCGCCGGTGAGGACGACCTCCTGCACCGGGGCGCTCTCCTGCTTCACCTTCTTCGGCGGCACGTGCACCATCGAGCCGAGCTTGCCGAAGGCCTCCCGAACCCCGACGAAGCCGTGCGGCAGCTCCGGCTTGAGCAGCCCGCCGATCTTGTCGCTGATGTCGGCGTAGGACTTCAGCCCGAGCGCCTTGAGCAGCCGCTTGTCGGTCCCGAAGACATTCATGGCCAGGGGCATCGAGGACCCCTTGACGTTCTCGAAGAGCAGCGCGGGGCCGCCCGCCTTGTTCACCCGGTCGACGATCTCGCCGACCTCCAGGTAGGGGTCGACCTCGGCCTTGATGCGCTTGAGCTCGCCCTCGCGCTCCAGGGCCCGGAGGAGGGAACGAAGATCGTCGTAAGCCATGCCGTCCAGTTTGTCATCCCCGCCCGCCGCGGCCGCCGGGGCTCCCCCACCCCGCCCCGGGCCCCGCCCTCGCACACCCGGAATCAGGCGGCCCCGCCCGCTCGCCGCCGGTTCACCCCGCTCGCCGTGATATGTCACGGACACCGGCTACTCTGGGCCCGAACCGGGGCGGGACAAGCCCCGCCAACTCTCCGCAGGGGGACCTTTCCATCATGTTCCGGGCCCTGATCTATCTCCTGCCTCTGGCACTGACGATCTACGCGTTCATCGACTGCCTGAACACCCCCGAGGACGAGGCCAAGCACCTGCCGAAGATCGCCTGGGTCTTCATCATCCTGCTGTTCTGGATCGTCGGCCCGATCGTCTGGCTGGCCGCGGGCAAGATGCGCCACGCGCCCGCCGGAGGCCGTACGCCGTCCGAATGGCACCGCAATCACCGCTCGCAGTGGGTGGCACCGGACGACAACCCGGAGTTCCTGAAGGCGCTGAAGGACGAGAACAAGAAGGACGAGTCGCTCCTCAAGGACTGGGAGGCGGATCTGCGCCGCCGCGAGGAGGAGCTGAAGCGCCGCGAGAGCGGGGAGAGCCCGAGCCCCTCGGGCGAGTAGCCCCCGGGCCAGGACACATGAACGACGCCACCATGCTCGCCACCGCCCTCGCCGAGGCCCGCACCGGTCTCGCCGAGGGCGGTGTGCCCATCGGTGCGGCCCTCTACGGACCGGACGGCACCCTGCTCGGCCGGGGCCGCAACCGCCGCGTCCAGGACGGTGATCCGTCCCTGCACGCGGAGACGGCGGCCTTCCGCGCGGCCGGGCGGCAGCGCTCGTACCGCGGTACGACGATGGTGACGACGCTCTCCCCGTGCTGGTACTGCAGCGGCCTCGTTCGGCAGTTCGGGATCTCGCGGGTGGTGATCGGCGAGGCGCGGACGTTCCGCGGCGGGCACGACTGGCTGGCCCGGCACGGAGTGGAGATCGTGCTGCTCGACGACGCCGAATGCGTGACGCTCATGCGGGACTTCGTGCGCGACCACCCCGCCCTCTGGAACGAGGACATCGGCGCCGGCTGATCCACCACCCCGCACCGCCTCACCCCACCCCGCCCCCAACTATCGTTCGAAATTCCTCTCCTCTCTCCAACACCCGGGCGATACGCTTGTGTTGACGGTGTGACAGATCGGATGGAGCGTCGACGCTGGGGGTGCTGTGGAGAGAGAGCTGTACGGGCGCGAGGCGATCTTCGGCAACGACGGACTTGCGGCGCGCCTGACCGGCCTCACTCCGTACGGCTCCGCCCGGGTCGTCTACGAGCACCGCGACGATCCGCCGGTCGCCGTGCTGACCGGCGGCCGGGGCATGGGCAAGACGGCCGTCCTCAAGCAACTGCGCCATCTGTACCGGGAGATCACCCCGGTCGCCCTCGTCGACTGCGAGGCCGTCGTGGCCCCCGAGGACGCGGGGCCCGGCTGGACCCCGGTCACCGGCGCACTGCCGGAGCTCGCCACCCAGCTGACGGCCAAGGTGCACGCCGCGCGTCCGGTGCAGTTCCCCCGGCTGAGCCTCGGACTCGTGGCGGTCGCCTCCATCTCCTGGACCCGCGAGGACGAGACGCGGGCGCGGCGGGACCTGCAGTCGCTCGGTCCGATGCTGGCGACCGTCGACGGCCGCGGGGACGCGGCGACCGGCTGGGTCACCAAGGTGCTGACGAAGCTGGCCGCCAGCGCCTTCGACTCGGTGGCCCCGATGGCCGGGATGATCGCGGAGGCCACGGTCGAAACGGTCCTGGAGGAATCGTTCAGCCGCTTCCAGCGCCGATCGGCGGACTGGTACGGCAGCTATCCGCACGCGGGCGGCAACGGCCGGATCGGGCTGCGGCAGCTGGCGGTCGACTTCGAGCGCGGCGGCGATCTGCGCCGCCGGGCCGAGGACCATCTGGTGCTCGCGCTGGCCGCGGACCTGGTCGCGGCCTACGGGGGCCTGGCCTGGGGCGCCCGCCGGGGCCGCCCGGTGCTGCTCGTCGACAACGCGCACACACCGCTGGGCCGACAGCTGCTGGAGCCGCTGCTGCGGCAGCGGGCCGCCGGGGTACGCGACCGGATCGCGGTGTTCGCCTCCTCGCGGGTCCGGGACCACGAGGGGCTGAGCCATGCGGTGCGCCGACGGCTCCCGGAGGTGGCGCACGGCTCGCACTGGTCCAGGGGCACGGGGGTGACGTCCGGGATCCTGGCCGTGGAGCTGACTCCGCTCAACCCGGAGCAGGTGCGGTCGGCGTTCGACCGGCACGACCGGGCGGGCCGCATCCCGGCCGGACTGGCCCGTGGGGTGCACCGGCTGACGGGCGGGCGTCCGCTGGCGGTGGAGCTGCTGGCGCTGGCGGCGGGCGAGGCGCCGGAGCCCGCGTCGCTGGTGCCGGGATCGCTGCTGGACTGCACGGTGGAGGTGCGCGAGGACCGGGCGCCCGCGCAGGTGGCGGACGAGCTGCTGGCGCGGCTGCTGCCGGGGCCCGAGCAGCGGCTGGACTTCCTCGGCGTGCTGGCCGCCGCGCACGGCGAGGACTCGGCGCGGCTGCTGGCGGAGAGCCGGCTGGGCCGGGGGTCGCCGGACGGCGATGTGGCGCTGCGGATGCGCGATGCGCTGCGGGCGGAGGACTGGCCGGTCGGGCCCGGCCACTTCGTCGCCGATCCGCTGCTGCGGTCGTTGCTGCTGCACCGCCTGCGGTTCCAGGACGGCGACCATCCGTCCTACGCGGTGTGGCAGGCGGTGCATGTCTCGCTGCGCGGGGCGTACGGCCCCGGCGGCCGCCGCCCCAGCGTCCCGCATCTGCTGCACCAGAAGCTGGTGCTGGGCGACGCGGAGGCGTGCGTGGGGCATCTGCGGCTGCGGTTCGACGAACCGGACGTGGCGGGGTGGCTCGACTCGCTGCGCTTCATCGCCTCGGCACCGTACCCGCGTACGCGCGGATCCGTCGGCCCCGACCGGCGGCGCGCGGTCGCGCTCGGCCGGGCGGACAACGCGGTGCCGAGAGGGCTCGAAACGTCGGCCGCGGAGCTCCATGTGCAGCTGCGCCGACTGCTGCACGGCGTATGGCTGCTGTCCGATCCGCTGGCCCTGCCGGACGAAGAGGTGATCGACAAGATGGCGCACGAACTGCGACAACTGTCCGGCAGGCATCCGACGGGCAACAGCGTGCTGTGGGACGCGGCGACGCACTGGCCGCGGGACATCAGGGCCTGGCGTCCGCTGTCCATGCCACCGGGAGAACCGGGCGCGGGCGGCAGCGGGCCGGGGCCACGACGGGGGAACGGTGACCCGGATGCGTAATCCACTGCGCTACCGCCTCTGGTACACGGCACGGCAGAAGGTCGTCACCTCGGTTGTGGTCGCCGCCCTGGTGATCACGTCCGGCTGGTACGGCATCGGCCGGCTCACCGCCCCCGAGGACCGCTCCTGCGCGAAAGGGGTCGAGCGGCCGCAGGGCAGTGACGAGTGCATCGGCGTCTCCGGCGACGGCTACGACTTCGGGCGGTCGAAGCTGACCGAGGTGGCCGCGGCCATCGCCCGGGAGAACGACACCCTGAAGCCCGGCCGGTACGCGACGGTCGCGCTGCTGCTGCCGCTGACGTCGACGGACGAGGCGATGCAGACGAAGATGCAGCGCGAGCTGCAGGGCGCGTTCGCCGAGCAGTACCGGGCCAACCACCTCTCCAACGAGCAGGTGCCGCAGATCCGGCTGGTGCTCGCCAACACCGGGAAGAACAACCTGCTGTGGCGGCCGGCGGTGGAGCGGCTGAAGAAGATGACCGGGGCCCCGGACAACCTGCGGGCCGTGTCCGGGGTCGCCACCAGCAGTACGCAGGTCAAGTCGGCGGTCAAGGAGCTGACCGCCGCGCACATCGCGGTCGTCGGCACCACGATCACGGCCGACGACATCGCCAACGGCGCGAAGGGCGATCCGTTCCCCGGCCTGGCACGGGTGTCGCCGACCAACCGGGACGAGGCGCGCGCCCTGGCCCACTTCGGGCAGGTCAAGAAGGACAAGGCGCTGCTGGTGCAGGACACCCGTACCGGGGACCACTACACGGACACGCTGCGGGCGGCCTTCACCTCGCTGGTGAAGGGCACCCGGTACCAGCCGGAGCTGTTCACCTCGCGCAGCGACCCCAACGACGAGGGCACCACGGCCAACACCTTCCAGCAGATCACGCATCTGATCTGCGACACGGACGCGGAGACGGTGTTCTTCGCCGGACGCCACGTCCAGCTGCGGCAGTTCATCAACGCGCTCGGGGCCCGCGGCTGCCAGAGCCGCGCGTTCACGATCCTGACCGGCGACGAGGGCTCGTACCTCGGCAGCGACAAGAAGCTCGACCGGGGCGCGCTGCGCCGGAAGGTGACCGTCCGCTACGCCTCGCTGGCGCACCCGGACGCCTGGGCGGCGACGGGGAAGGGCCGGGCGGCCACGGGCGGTTCCGCGGCGGACTACCGCGCCTTCCTGGATCTGCTGGCCACGGTGTCGAGGAAGCCCGCGGGCCCGATCGGTCCGACCGACCACCAGGCGCTGACCGACGGCCAGGTGATCATCGCGCACGACGCGATGACGCTGGCGGTGCAGGCCGTCCGGCAGGCGACCCCGGAGGGCAAGGGGCTGCCGCAGCTCGCGGACGTGGGCGAGCAGTGGCCGCGGGTGAAGGGCTCGCTGCGGGTGTCGGGGGCCAGTGGCTGGATCTGCCTGGACAACCACGGCAACCCGTACAACAAGGCGGTTCCGGTGGTGGAGCTGGCGCCCGAGGACGCCAGTCAGCGGTTCGTGTCGATCGCCTGGCCGGAGGGCACGCCGCCGGACGAGAAGTGCCTGCTGCCGTCCGCGGCGCCGTGACGCCGTGACGCCGCTTCAGAGGCTGTCGGGCGACCTCTGATCGCCCGACAGCCTCTCACCGCTCGGCCGCCACGTACTCCTCACGCAGCCCGGCCCACCGGACCGGGGTCCACTTCGACCAGTCGGCGGGATATCCGTCGAGCGCGTCCACGAGGTAGCGGAAGTGGTCGTGCCAGCCCGCCAGGCAGTCGAGGCGCAGCTCGTCGTCGCCGCGGAACTCGTTGGTGAACCGCAGCAGCACATGGTCGCCGCGCGGGGGCTCCAGGTGGAAGCGGATGCGGCCGTGGAGTCCTTCGAGGGTGTATTCGGCGACCCGCTCGATGTCCCAGGCGGTGACGGTGCCGGGGGCGACCGTGGCCCGGCCCTCCTGGTCGGTATTGAGCCAGCGGAGGGTGATCGCTCCGCCCATGCGCGGTTCGAAGGGGTCGGCGGCGGCGAGCCAGCCGGACAGCCCCCCGGAACTGGCAACGGCTGCCCACACCCGCGGAACGGGGTGGGGCAGCCGTAGCGTGAACCTCAGGGTGTGCAGGTCACCATGGGTTTCGCTGGTGCCGGGCTCGATGACGGGGGTCGCATCGGTCATGGTTCCAGCGTGGCCCGGTGGTGCGGGATCCGCACCCGTACGAGAAGTTCTCAGACCCCGGCGTAGGAGTGCTTGCCGGTGACGAAGATGTTCACGCCGTAGTAGTTGAAGAGCCAGCAGCCGAAGGCGATCAGCGCCAGGTAGGCGGCCTTGCGGCCCTTCCAGCCCGCGGTGGCGCGTGCGTGCAGGTAGCAGGCGTACGCGACCCAGGTGATGAACGACCAGACCTCCTTGGGGTCCCAGCCCCAGTAGCGGCCCCATGCGTCGCCGGCCCAGATGGCGCCCGCGATGATCGTGAACGTCCACAGCGGGAAGACGGCGGCGTTGATGCGGTACGAGAACTTGTCGAGCGAGGAGGCGGAGGGCAGCCGGGAGAGCACGGACTGGGCGAACGAACCGGGCTGCACGCCATTGGCGAGCTTGCTCTCGTAGCTGTCGCGGAAGAGGTAGAGCAGGGTGGCGGTCGCGCCGATGTAGAAGACGGCGCCGCAGATGATGGCGGTGGAGACGTGGATCCACAGCCAGTACGAGTGCAGCGCGGGCACCAGCTGGTCGCTGGAGGTGTAGAGCACCGTGGTCGCGATGCCGAGGTCCAGCAGGACGGTGGTGACCAGGAGCAGCCCCATCCAGCGGACGTTCTTCTTCAGCGCGAGGAGGATCAGGTACGCGCCGACCGCCACCGTGGAGAAGGTGATGGAGAACTCGTACATGTTGCCCCAGGGGGCACGCTGCACGGACAGTGCGCGGGCGACGACTCCGCCGGCCTGCACGAGGAAGGCGAGCACGGTCATGGAGACCGCCATGCGCCCGTAGAGGTCGCCCTTGAACGTGCCGCCGGCCGCGCCGGGCCCGTCCGGTACGTCGCGGGAACCGGCCGCCGCACGCGTGATGATCTTCGGGCGGTCCAGTACGGCGGTGCCGCCGCCCTGCTGCGCGACCTGCACCTTCACCGAGCCGGCGGCGCCCTCGGTCCCGGTCAGCGCGGCGGCGGTGCGCCCGACCTTGCTGCGGCTGCCGAACACCCATTCCGCGATGTGCGCGAAGAAGGCCAGGGTGTAGACGGCCATCGACGAATAGATCAGCACATTGCTGGTGTGCGCCAGGTTCTCGTTGGTTGCGGCGGCGAGATTCACTTCTCAGCCCCTTCGGCAGGTTCTTCGGAGGATTCTTCGACGGAGTCGGAATCGGGTTCGGCGGATGAATCGGGCTCGGTATCGGTGTCCGGCGCCGTGGGCGCCGAGGCGATGAGCGTGACCGCGAGATCGGCCAGCTCCTCGGGAAGCTTCGCGGACTCGCTGCGTCCGAGACCCGCCATCTCGACGACCGTGACGCCGTCCGCACCGGGGACCGCCCGTACCCAGACCCGGCGCCGCTGGATGAACAGCGAGCCCGCGAGTCCGGCGATCGCGGCGACGGCTCCGGTGAGCGCCCAGCCGCTGGCCGGCTGCTCCGAGATCTGGAAGCTGGCCCACTCCTGGATGCCCTCGAAGGTGATGGAGCCCGCGCCGTCGGGCAGCTTCATCGTCTCGCCGACCAGCAGGCGCTGCTTGAGCTGCTTGCCGTCGGCGTCCTTGAACTCCGTCATCTTGGACTTGTCCAGCTGGTACACGTTCTGCGCCAGCCCGGAGTCCGGCCCGAGGTAGCCGTGGTAGCCGTTGAGGGCCAGTACGGGCATGTCGGGGGCCGGGAACTGCGAGAACATCGTGCCCTTGCCGTTGCCCGCGAAGGTCGGCACGAAGAACGCCTGGAAACCCAGCTGGGTCTTCTTGCCGTTCTTGTCGCGGTAGCCGTCGAAGACCTTGATCGCACCGGTCGAGGTGACGTTGTTGTCGATGGGCAGCAGCGGCACCGCGCTCCGGTAGACCTCCTTGCCCTTGCCGTCCTTGACCGAGACGACCGGCGCGTAGCCGTGCGCGTTGAGATAGACCTTGGTGCCGTCGACGACGAGGGGCTCGTTGACCTTGATGACGGTCTTCTGCGGCTTGCCGTACGCGCCCTTCTCGTACGTCACATGGGCCTCGTAGGTCCTGGGCGTACCGATCTGGGGGCCGCGGCGCTCGTACGTGCCGATGAACTTGTCGAGCTTGAAGCTGAACGGGGCGAGCGAGTCGGCGTCGAAGAGCGAACCGGACTTGAAGTCGTCGTACTGGGTGAGCGTGTTGGAGAAGCCGTCGCCCTCGACGATCAGCTTGCCGCCCTCGGACTTGAAGAGCTGCCCGAAGGCGAACGCCACCAGCATCACGATCAGGGCGACATGGAAGACCAGGTTCCCGGCCTCGCGGAGATAGCCCTTCTCCGCCGCGACCGCGTCCCCCACGGTGTGCGCGCGGTAGCGCCGCTTCCGCATCATCGCGAGCGCGGCCTCGCGGACCTGCTCGGGCTCGGCCTCGGTGCGCCAGGTGGTGTACGCGGGCAGCCTGGTCAGGCGCTTGGGGGCGCCCGGCGGGCGGCTGCGCAGCTGGCCGATGAACTGGCCGGTGCGCGGCACGATGCAGCCGATGAGCGAGATGAACAGCAGGATGTAGATCGCGGAGAACCACACCGAGCTGTAGACGTCGAAGAGCTGGAGCTTCTCGTAGACCGGCGAGACGGTGGTGTGGGCCTTCTTGAAGGTCTCCACCTTCAGCTCGTCCACGCTGTTCTGCGGGATCAGCGAGCCGGGGATGGCGCCGAGCGACAGCAGGAAGAGCAGGATCAGCGCGACCCGCATCGAGGTGAGCTGCCGCCAGAACCAGCGGGCCCACCCGATGACGCCCATGGCCGGCAGACCGGCCGCGCTCTCCTCGCGCGGGGCGGTGGAGAGCTGGGAGCCGGCCGCGCCCAGTTCGCGGGCGTTCTCCCGGTCCCGCTCGTCCCGGGCCGCCCGCTCGTCCCGGCGCTCGTGCTCCGGGGCGGGGGGGTTGGACTTGGTGTTGCTCATGGAACTCAGATCCCCACCGTGAAGCCGTTGGACCAGCCCTGCAATTGCTGCATCATCGTGTCCCACACACCGGTCAGCAGGAGAAGACCGGTCGCGATCATCATGACGCCGCCGATGCGCATGACCCATGCGTAGTGGCGCTTGACCCAGCCGAACGCGCCGAGTGCCTTGCGGAAGGCGACCGCGGCGAGCACGAAGGGGACGCCGAGGCCGAGGCAGTACGCGACGGTCAGTATCGCCCCGCGGCCGGCGGTGCCCTGGCCCACCGCGAGGATGCTCACCGAACTGAGCGTCGGGCCGAGGCACGGGGTCCAGCCGATCCCGAAGAGGGCGCCCAGCAGCGGTGCGCCCGCCAGTCCGGTCACCGGCCTCTTGTGGATACGGAACTCACGCTGCGTCATCCAGGGCATCAGGCCCATGAAGAAGATCCCCATCAGGATCATCAGCACGCCGAGCACCTTGGTGAGTATCCCGCTGTGCTCCTGGAGGGTCTGGCCGAAGAAGCCGAAGAGGGCGCCGCCGGAGACGAACACGGCGGTGAAGCCGAGCACGAAGAGCGAGGCGCCCGCGACCATGCGCCCTCGCTTGGCCTGCGCCAGGTCGGTGCCGCTGACCCCGGTGACGTAACTGAGGTAGCCGGGGACGAGCGGCAGGACGCACGGCGAGAAGAACGAGACGAGCCCGGCGAGTACGGCGACGGGCAGGGCGACGATCAGCGCCCCGTTCTCGATGGTCAGGTTCTCGCCCTGGAGCGCGGCAAGGGTGTGCACGGAATCACTTCTCCGCGATCAGCGGGTCGATCATCTTGTGCAGCTTGTCGGAGTCGAGCGCGGCCAGCGAGCGGGCGGCGATCTTCCCGTCCCGGTCCAGCACCACGGTCGACGGAATGGCCTGCGGACGCAGCGTGCCCTTGGGGAAGCGGAGCATGAGCTTGCCGGTCGGGTCGTAGAGGCTCGGGTAGGGGACCCCGTAGTCCTTCTCGAAGCTCAGCGCGGGGCCCTTCTTGGGGTCCCGCGTATTGATCCCGACGAACTGGACGTCCTTGTCCTTCGTCTCCTTCGCCACCCGCGAGAAGTACTGGGCCTCAAGGCGGCAGGGCCCGCACCACGAGCCCCACATGTTCAGTACGACGACCTTGCCCTTGTAGTCGGCGACATCGAGCTGCTTGCCGTCGAGGGTCTCGCCGTCCAGCTTCGGAGCGGCCTTGCGGTCGCCCTTTTCCACGGTGGAGACGCCGCCACTGCCCGTGACGAAGTTCGTATTGCCACCGCCTCCGGCCTTGTTGCCGTCCCCGCCGCACGCGGTCAGCGTGAGGGCGAGGGCGGCGGCCGCGGCGGGGGCGGCGAGCAGGGTGAAGCGGCGTCGGGGTGCGCGGCCATAGCTCATGTGAAAAGTTTCGCATGGCGGTTTCGACGATCTCGGGCACCCCCCTCGGTGCCCGTAAAGCCCGTTGTCAGGCCTGTTTAAAGAAGGTGTTCCAGCCGCCTTCGGGGGACTGTCCGACCCCCAGCGTGCGGAGCTTGTCGAGCACGGCCGGGGTCTGTACGTCAAGCCAGTCGACGAACTGCCGGAAGGAGACGAGGCGCACATCCGGCTTCCCCGCGATTTTCTTGATCACCGCCTCGACGGCGTCCATGTAGATGCCGCCGTTCCACTCCTCGAAGTGGTTTCCGATGTAGAAAGGCGCGCGATTCGTCGAGTACGCGCGGTTGAAACCGGCGAGGTACGACTGGGTGGCCTGCTCACGCCATCCGGGATAACGCGAGGGCATGCCCTTGGTCGAATTCAGCGACTGGTTGGCGAGGATGTTGTAGTCCATCGAGAGGACTTCGAAGCTGTGCCCCGGGAACGGCATGGCCTGGAGGGGCAGGTCCCAGACACCCTCCTGCTTCTTGGGCCAGACCTGGGTACCACCGGGTGAGCTGGCGTCGTAGCGCCAGCCGAGCTTGCTCGCCATGGGCAGCAGATTCTCCTGGCCGAGCAGACAGGGGGCGCGACCGCCGATCAGTTCCTTGCGGTAGTCGAAAGGCAGCGGATCGAGGTCGGTCCAGCCGGTGTTCGTGCGCCATTCGGTGACGAAGGAGACCGCCTGATCGATTTCGCTCCGCCACTGGGCGGACGACCAGTTCGCGACCGATCCGGAACCGCTGCAGAAATGCCCGTTGAAGTGGGTCCCGATCTCATGCCCGTCGAGCCATGCCTGACGGACGTTCTTCAGCGTCTCCTTGATGTGACCGTCGGTGAGATAACCGATGTCGGAAGCGCCGATCGGGTTGTTGGGCGGCCGGTACATGGACTTCTTCGACTCGGGCAGCAGATAGATCCCGGACAGGAAGAAGGTCATCGCCGCGTCATGATCCTTGGCGAGTTCCAAAAAGCGCGGGAAGAGTCCGTTGCCGACCTCGCCCGCCCCGTCCCAGGAGAAGATCACGAACTGCGGCGGCGTCTGCCCGGGTTCGAGCGGGACCGGCTTGGCGGGCTGGTGCGGCTGCTTCCCGGTGTCCGCGGTGGAACCGTCACCGATCTTCCGGACGTCCTTCTTCGCGGACCCGGTCCCGCGAGTGCTTCCGTCGGACCCCTTCTCCCCCGTGGTCCCCGACCGACCCGAATCGGAGGAGCCGAAGGCGCCGCAGCCCGCCACCCCGACGGTGGCGGCGGCTCCAAGCCCGGCTCCGAGCAGACCCCTTCGGCTGATGTCGCGCATGACTACCCCATCTGCGGTCGTTTTACCTTAATTCCATACAAACTGGCGAAGGCTTAGATGATGGAATCAACACCGGGGTTCCGCGATTTAGCACATGATTCTTTGCGCGACCAGACCCCAGCCATGACCGAACGCATGACCTAGCAGGTGGCGCGGGGTGGGAGCAGAGCTTCAACCACCACCGAAGACAGCAATCGCCGGACGGGCGAAAAATCAAGCCCGTCCGGCGATTGAGGACAAAAAACTCAGCTGAGAACAGACCGGCACCCGACGACCGGCAACCCTGGCGAACCGGCCTCGTGGGCACCCCCGCCCCGCCGGCCCCCGGGCCGGCTACGCGCCGAACGCCTTCGACTTCCCCTTCACCGGCTTCGCACCGGCCCGCAGATGCGCCGGAACCAGGTCCCGCGCCGGTTCCGTGTATCCGACCGACACGATCTTGTCGCCCTGGTACGTGAAGCTGGTCAGCGACGCCAGCGTGCACTGCCGCTTGCGCGGGTCGTGCCACAGCCGCCGCCGCTCCACGAAGCTCCGCACGATCCAGATCGGCAGCTGGTGGCTGACGCAGACCGCCTCGTGACCGCGCGCCGCGTCCCGAGCGGCGTCCAGCGCGCCGATCATCCGTACGACCTGTTCGATGTACGGCTCGCCCCACGACGGCCGGAAGGGATTCGTCAGGTGCTTCCAGTTGTCCGGCTTGCGCAGCGCGCCGTCGCCGACGCCGAAGGTCTTGCCCTCGAAGACGTTGGCCGCCTCGATGAGCCGCCCGTCGGTGGCCAGGTCCAGGCCGTGCGTCTTGGCGATCGGCGTGGCCGTCTCCTGGGCGCGCTCCAGCGGGGAGGCGACGACATGGGTGATGTCGCGGCCCACGAGGTGCTCGGCGACCCGGTCGGCCATCTGCCGGCCGAGCTCGGAGAGGTGATAGCCGGGGCGGCGCCCGTAGAGCACGCCCTCCGGGTTGTGCACCTCTCCGTGCCGCATCAGATGGACGACGGTGATGTCCTTGCCCTCGCGGCTTCCGTCGTCCGTGCGGCTTCCGTTCTCGCTCATGCGGTGGCCTCCGAAGCGGCGCGGGCGGCGGCGGGCAGGGCGGCGGCGATGCGCTCGACGGCCTGCGTGTCGTGGGCCGTGGAGACGAACCAGGACTCGAAGGCCGACGGCGGCAGGTAGACGCCCTGCGACAGCAGCGAGTGGAAGAAGGCGGTGAAGCGGAAAGCTTCCTGCTGCTTGGCGTCCTCGTAGTTCCGCACCGGGCGGTCGGTGAAGAAGACGGAGAACATGTTGCTCGCCGCCTGCACCGTGTGCGCCACACCCTCCTTGGCCAGCGCCTCGCCGACCAGGCCGCGGATCTCCGCGGAGACCGCGTCCACCTTGGCGTACGCCGCGTCGTCGAGCAGCCGCAGCTGGGCGAGGCCGGCGGCGGTGGCGATCGGGTTCCCGGAGAGCGTGCCCGCCTGGTAGACGGGGCCGGCCGGGGCGAGGTGCGCCATCACGTCCGCGCGCCCGCCGAAGGCCGCGGCCGGGAAGCCGCCGCCCATGACCTTGCCGAAGGTCATCAGGTCGGGCCGCACCCCGTCGACGCCGAACCAGCCGGCCTTCGAGGTACGGAACCCGGTCATGACCTCGTCGGAGATGTAGAGCGCACCGTTGGCGGCGCAGAGCTCCTTGAGCCCGGCGTTGAAACCGTCCAGCGGCGGTACGACGCCCATGTTGCCCGGCGACGCCTCGGTGATCACACAGGCGATCTCGCCGGGGCGCGCGGCGAACGCCTCGCGGACGGCGTCCAGGTCGTTGTACGGCAGCACGATCGTGTCGCCGGCCTGCGCGCCGGTGACCCCGGGGGTGTCCGGAAGACCGAAGGTCGCGACCCCGGACCCGGCGGCGGCGAGCAGCGCGTCGACGTGGCCGTGGTAGCAGCCGGCGAACTTCACCACCTTGGCCCGGCCGGTGAACCCGCGGGCGAGCCGGATCGCGGACATGGTCGCCTCGGTGCCGGACGACACCAGCCGCACCTGCTCCACGGGCTCGACCCGGGCCACGATCTCCTCGGCGAGCGCGACCTCGCCCTCGCCGGGCGTACCGAACGAGGTGCCGCGGGCGACAGCCTCCTGGACTGCGGCGATGACCTCCGGGTGGGAGTGGCCGAGGATCATCGGCCCCCACGAGCACACGAGGTCGACATACTCACGGCCGTCGGCGTCGGTGAGGTACGGACCGTTGCCGGACACCATGAAGCGGGGCGTACCGCCCACGGCTCGGAAGGCACGGACGGGAGAGTTCACGCCGCCGGGCGTCACGAGGGACGCGCGGTCGAAAAGCGTCTGCGAAACTGGGGCGTCATAGGGAAAGCTCACACAAGCCATGGTGTCAGAGCCACGGACAGTCTTGCGGACAGGTGTTTCACCGCACGCCCGTGGGGGAGGTCACTGACACGATGATCGGGTTGCGCGGCGGGGGCTGTGTCTCCTAAGTAGTAGTCGGGTGGATGAGATATGCATCGCGGTGGCGGAGTGGGCGAAGGGACCGACGACCTGGGGCCCGAGCCTGCCCGGCGGGGTCGGCACCGGCGTGAGGCGGAACGCGAGCAAGGCATACGGGCCGGTGGTCCGCAGGGTGGCGAAGCCGGAAGCAGGAGTGGTGGCCGGGTGGGGGTGACCTACAAGTACTTCGGTGCCCCCGACGGGGCCACCGCGGCACGCGTGCCCATTTCGATGCGCCCCGAGGAGCTCGGCGGCGACGAGCTGGGCATGGGCGGCATGTTCACCAAGATCAAGCCGGAGACGGTGGCGGCGATGGTCCTCACCGGAATACAGGGCATACCCCTGCACGCGGTCCCCCCGCTCGAACTGGTCGTGCTGCACCCCGATTACGCGGTGGTCAAGCTTCCGATGACGGTCGTCGACCCGCTGCGCGGCGTCGGCGAGGAGTCGGTGGGCGCCGCGGCGTTCATCTGGTCCACGGTCCCCGACCGCGGCGGCCCGCGCGACGCGTTCAACGTCTATCAACTCCTGCACGAGTGGCAGGACTTCTCGCACCGGCTGCACGACGCGGGGCACCAGGCGTACTGCCTGGTGTGGCCCTGACCGGGGCCCGTTCGGCACGGTGCTGCGGCGGGGCCTCCCCGGGCGTCCCGGGACGCCCGGTGCATGACGACGGCGGCGGCCGGGCATCCTCGCCCGCGCCGCCGCCGCATACGTAGAGGTCAGGCAGCCACCGAAACGGCCGAGCTCACCTTGGCGATGACCTCGGTGAGCGCGGTGACGACCTCGGCGTCGTCGGCGGGGTGGGTGTCGGCGAAGCGCGTCACGGAGCCGGGGATGGACAGCTTGACGTCCTCCAGGACCACGGCGCCCGCGACCCCGACGGACTTGCGGGCGTCGTCCTGCGCCCAGACGCCGCCGTACTGACCGAAGGCGGTGCCGACCACGGCGACCGGCTTGCCGGAGATGGCGCCCGCACCGTACGGGCGGGACAGCCAGTCGATGGCGTTCTTCAGGACGGCCGGCATGGTGCCGTTGTACTCGGGCGAGAACAGCAGGAAGGCGTCGGCCCCGGCCGCCGCCTCACGGAGCCGGGCGGCGGCCGCCGGGACGCTTCCCTCGACGTCGGTGTCCTCGTTGTAGAAGGGCACGTCGGCCAGGCCCTCGAACAGCTCGATCTCGGCGCCCGCAGGGGCGTGCTTGGCGGCGGCCTCGGCGAGCTGACGGTTGTGCGAGCCGGCGCGAAGGCTGCCGACGAGCGCGAGGATGCGTACAGACATGGGGAACTCCCGGGAGGCGGAGAGGCAGTTGCGTCCAATCAAGCGGACCATGGTCCGTTTAAAGTTGTACCAGCTAAACGGACCACGGTCCACTTATTCTTCCCGGACGCTACGCTGTCACCATGACCGGCCCCGTTACCCCTCCGCCGAGGCTGCCCGAACCAGGAGAAGCGCGGACGAATCTCCCGCTCGCCCCGACCGATGAACCCCCGCAACTGCGGGCGGACGCAGCGCGCAACCGCACGCTCCTGCTGGACGCCGCTTCCCGGCTCCTGGCCGGGTGCGGAGCGGCCGACCTGACCATGGAGTCAGTGGCCGCCGCCGCGGGGGTGGGCAAGGGGACCGTCTTCCGGCGCTTCGGCGACCGGGCCGGGCTCCTGCTCGCACTCCTGGACCACCGGGAGAAGCAGCTCCAGGCCGCCTTCCTCTCCGGTCCGCCGCCGCTGGGCCCCGACGCCTCCGCGGCGGAGCGGCTGCACGCCTTCGGGCCCGCCGTCCTGCGCCACGAACGCGATCACCACCCGCTGATCCTGGCCAGCCGGACCGACCCGCTGCGCAACTACGCCGTCCCGGCGCTCCATCTGCGCATCAACCACATCGCGATGCTGCTGCGGCAGGCGAGCGTACCCGGCGATCCGGAACTGCTCGCACACACCCTGCTCGGCTCCATCGACACCGCCCTCGTCCACC
The DNA here is from genome assembly GCF_042882135.1 of Streptomyces sp. NPDC058240. NCBI lineage: Bacteria > Bacillati > Actinomycetota > Actinomycetes > Kitasatosporales > Streptomycetaceae > Streptomyces > Streptomyces sp. NPDC058240. The sequence continues at coordinate 50,299 of NZ_JBHVWT010000005.1, read as the reverse complement.
ACCTCACCGTCGAGCGCGGTATGCCGCTGGAACGCCTGGAGGAGGCCTGGCACCACCTGGTCTCCCGGCTCGGCGCGACCGCGTAGCCATCCCGCCCCCTCCGGGATCCCCCAGCGGGATCCCTCGGCCGGAGCCCTAGGCGGGAGCCCTCGGCGGGAGCCCTCGGCGGGAGCCCGAAGAATCACGGGAAACATGGGCTTCGGGACCAAAGCCCCATATCGCCGTGGCGGCACTTGATACATGCTGGAGAGACATCGACAGTTCCCGACCCCCGGGGGTCCGATGTCCACCCAGACGCTCACCGACGCGGTGGTGACCGACCTCGTCGCCGATGCCACCGCCGCACCGTCCATGCACAACGCCCAGCCCTGGCTCTTCCGCTACGGGCACCGCAGCCGCACCCTCGCCCTCCTCGCCGACTTCGAGCGCCGGATGCCGGAGGCCGACCCCTCGACCCGCGCCCTTCACGTGGGCTGCGGCGCGGCCCTGCTGAACCTGCGGGTGTCCGCCGCCCACCACGGCCTGGACGCGGCCACCACCTTGCTGCCCGAACCGTCGGATCCGGTCCTCCTGGCCTCCGTACGCCTGGACGACCGCCCCGAGGCCCCCCGCGGGCAGACCGACGAAGCGCTCCGCGCTCTCCATCCCGCTATCGCGGACCGGCACACCAGCCGCTACCCGTTCGACGAGCAGGCGATCCCCGACGACGTCCGCGCACGCCTCGTCCGCGCGGCCCGTGCCGAGGGCGCGGACCTCGTGTTCCTGACCGAGCCCCACCTGGAGACCGTGCTCGATCTGATCCGGGACGCCGAGGGATACGACCGCGGAGACCCGGCGCGGGAGGCCGAGCAGGAGCACTGGACCCGGTACACGAAGACCGAAGCGCCGGTCGACGGAATCCCCGACTACGCCTTCGGCCCCCGCGACGCCACCGAGAGAGCGACCAATCGCGATTTCGCCGGCACCGCCGCCCTCGCCGGCCGGGCCCGCGTCCTGTTCGAGCACCAGCCGCAGCTGGCCCTGCTGAGCACCGAGGGCGACCGCCCGGCGGACTGGCTGCGCGCCGGTCAGGCGCTGGAGCGCGTCCTGCTCACCGCGACGCTGGACGCGGTGTCCACCTCGTTCGCGACCCAGCCCCTCGAATGGCCGGACCTGCGCTGGATCCTGCGCGACCCGGTCCACGGCACGGGGAACCCCCAGATGATCATCCGCCTGGGATACGGGCCCACCGGGCCGCGCACGCCGCGCCGCCCCTTGGACCGGGTGCTGACGATCGAACCGTAGAAACGCCGGGGCGAAGCGCCGGAACCAGACGCGGGTCCGGCCGAATCCGAGCAGAGAAGGCGGTGGGAGCGATGCGGCTCCCCGTAGTCGTCGGAGTGGACGGGTCGGAGGGCAGTCTGCGTGCCCTGGACTGGGCCGCGGCGGAAGCGGCCCGCTCCCGGCTCCCCCTGCGCATCGTGCACGCGTCGCTGTGGGAGCACTACGAGGGTCTGCGGCCGACCGCCGACAGCGGGCAACCTCCCGAACAGATCCTCGCCGAGCATCTCGTCGCCTCGGCCCGGGACCGCGTGCGAGACCTCAGCCCCGGGGTGAGCGTGGTGGCCGATATGCAGCCCGAGGACCCGGTGGCCGCACTCGTCCGGGAGAGCCACGAGGCGGCGCTCGTCGTCCTGGGGTCCCGGGGCCGGGGCCGGATCGCCGGAATGCTCCTGGGGTCCGTCGGCCTCGCGCTCGCCGGCCGGTCCCACTGCCCGGTCGTGGTGATCCCGGCGACGCCGCCGCTCGCCCCGGCGGAACCCGGCCGCGTGGTCGTCGGGATCAGCGACGCCACCAACCCGTCGGCGGCTGCCGTCTTCGCGCTGGCCCAGGCCGCTTCGCGCCACGGCGAACTGGTCGCCGTACGGGCCTGGCGCCGCCCCGCGCACGAGTTCCTGAGCCGTACGCCCCTCCCGGGCTCCCCCGCTCCGGCACACCGCCGACAGGCCGAGGAACACCTCGAAGAGGTCCTGGGCGCGCTGGCCGGACGGGACGATTCCGGAACCGTCGTCCACCGGTCGGTGACGCAGGGACCGGCGCACCAGGTACTGATCGAAGCCGCCGAGGGCGCGGAACTGCTGGTCGTCGGCGCCCGGCGGAGCAGCGGATGGTACGGACTCCAACTGGGCCCGGTCGACCACGCGGTGCTGCATTACGCGCCCTGCCCGGTCGCCGTCGTCCCGGATACGTACCAGGGCTGATACGCGTCGGTCCACGGCCTTACGGTTCTCCTCGTACCGATGTACTCACGTTCGAGTCGATGTACTCACGCACGAGGGGGAGGCCGCCCCATGGCCGATGCCGCCGCACACCTTGTCACCACGCTCGCCGCACCGCTGGACCGTGCACAGGACGCGGCGGACGCCCCGCGCCTCCTGCGGTGGCCCGCGCGGCGGCCGGGCACCCGGCCCGCTCCCGGTGACGGGGGGCCAACAGAGGGCACGCGTCTGCTCGTCCAGCGCGGTGACACCGAGCTGGTCGCCGTCGCCCCCGACTCCCCGGGCGCGGCGGTCCGCTTCCCCGCTCCCTGGCCCCGCCGCTTCGGCACCAGCACGGTGGCGCCGAACGGTGAGCTCGCGGTGTTCGCCGGGGTGCACGCGGTGCGCGCGGTGGACCCGACGGGGGCGGTGCGCTGGGAGGTCGGACACGGCTGCTGGGAGGGCAGTTGCCGCACCCTCCACACCGCGTACGAGGAGTACGCGACCGACCACCGGCATCGGTACGCGGACAGCGGCTCGGCCGTGTTCTCCGCGGACGGGACGCTCGTGTGGGCCCATGTCCGCGGCCCTGTCGCCGCCTCCGGACCCGATCCGGAGGCGCTGGACGAGTGGCTGGTCATCGATGCCGCCGACGGACGGGTGCTCGGCCGGGCGGACGCGGAGACGGCGGCGGTCGGCTCGGATCACGTCCCGCACCCGGACCCCACCCGGATGGGACTGTGTGTCGGTGAGGGGCAGGACGGGGTGCCGATGCTGTGGGGCAGATGGGACGGCGAGAAGCTCTCCGTCGAGCAGTTCTGCGACGACGAGCGGATCCTGGCGGACGTGAGCCCGTCGGGCGACCGCTTCCTGACGGTGACTCATTACGAGGAGACGCTCGGCGTGCACCGGGTCGACGACGGTTCCGTACTGTCCGAACTGGACACCGAACACACTGTCCCCCGCCACCCCGAGGCCGATCCCGACGACCAGGACGCCGACGAGACGCTCTGGGACTACGAGTGCGGCTTCCTCGACGAGGAGACCGTGGTCGCCGGTACGTCGGAGAGGGATGGGGAGTACGGGGAGGAGCGCCACTGGCTGGTGAGCGCGACCGGGGACCGGATGCGGTTGACCGCGCGGATCACATACCCGTTCCCGATATCCGGCGCGCCCACGGCCCTCGGTGACGGCACCTGGTACACGGTGTCGGAGGCGGGCGACGCACTGCATGTGTGGAGCCGATAGACCGGCGGGCACGGGCCGGGGTGGGGGCCGGGGCACGGGCCCCGGGCGGGGCCGGGGCGGGGCACGGGCCCGGGGCGTCGGCCCCGGACCGGCCCCCATCCACCGGTCGCCGGTCGCCAATCACCCGCATCCGGCCCTTCATTCATTGGCCGAAGAGCGATCTCCAGCCGATCCGTCGAACGTGCCGATGCAGAAGACACCTGCCTTTGTCCCGCGTGTGCGTGGAGGCCTGCCGTGGGCGACATCCTGCTGACCCTGTCCATCCCCGTGCTGACCTTCGCCTGCGGCATCTACGCGGCGTGCGAGAGCTGGCGGCGGCGCCCGGCGCCGCCGTCCCCGTGTCCACGCCGGGCGGCCCGGCTGGCCGAGCGCGCGATGCTGGTGGATGCCGAGGACGTCGTGGACGGCGCGTGCACGAGGCTGGACGGCCTCTACGACGTCCCGGGGGCACCGGACGCCCGCCCTCCGGCCACCACTGTCAGGCGCCGGGCGGCCGCCAGCCGGGATCGCGGCCGGTCAGCGCCAGCACCTGCTCGAAGGGGCCGGCCCCGTCCGGCACGGGGTGGGGCTCGCCGAACACCTTCGCCTCCCGGGCCATCGGAGCCATCGCGGCCAGCCCGGGACCGATCTCGTCCAGCACCGACGCGTCCGGGGCGAACTCCTGGCCGGTGGCCCGCGCCAGGTCCCAGGCATGGACGGTCAGATCGCCCAGCACCATGTTTCCGACGGTCCTGGCCGGGAGCCCCATGGCCCCCGCGGTCCCCTCGTCCGCGCCGGGCACGGCCCAGGCCGCCACCAGCCTGGCCGCCTCCTCACCGAAACGGGCCCGCCAGTTCCCGGTGACGACGTCCGGCGCCGCACCGAACTCGACATCCTCCCTGGCCGCCAGGGCCTGGAAGTTGACGATCACTTGGAAGAGATGGTTGATCAGAGCCCGTACGTCGTACTCCGCGCAGGGGGTGGGGGCTTCGAGGCTGTTGTCGTCGATCCCGTCCAGCACGGTCACGGCCGGTCCGACGGCCGTCTCCAGCAACTCACTGATCTTCGTCATCCTTCGACGATGCACGACGGGGCGGTCCGGCGCTTGAAGAAACGCGACATCGTCCGCACCGGCGGACCGCGCACCATAGGATCGCCGCCATGGCCGGTCCTCGACGCGACACCCGGGGCATCGTCGACGCCCCCGAGCTCTTCGCCCAGGTACGCTTCCGCCGCCGTGAACCCGCCGCCGGGCTGCGGCCGTACCTGGAGCACTACTGGCTCATCGACTGGGACCTGTCCGAGCCGTACGCCTCCCACGTGGTGCCGCACCCGTCCGTGAACCTGGTCTTCCAGCGGTACGAGGGCAAGACCGATTTCGCGGAGGTCTCGGGTATCGGGCTGGAGCTCTTCACACAGAAGCTGGAGGCCCGGGGCCGGGTCTGCGGAGTGCAGTTCCGGCCCGGCGGTTTCCGGCCGTTCGCGCCGGACCGGCCCGTCGCGGAGTGGACGGGCCGGCGGCTTCCCGCCGACGAGGTGTTCGCCCCGCCCGCCCCGCCGTCGGACGTCCTCGGCCCGGCGGACGAGGACGCGCGGGTGGCGGCGCTCGACACGTACCTGCTGGCGCTCGGCCCGGAACCGGACCCGCAGGCCGAACGCGCGATGGCCCTGGTCGACCTGGTGCGCACGGACCGCACGGTGCGCCGCGTCGGCGAACTCGCCCGCGCCGAGGGGCTGTCGTCGCGCTCGCTCCAGCGGCTCTTCGCGACGTACGTCGGCGTCGGCCCCAAGTGGGTCATCCTCCGCTACCGCATCCACGAGGCGCTGGAGCGGGCCGAGTCGGACCGGCAGGTGGACTGGGCGGGGCTCGCGGTGGAGCTCGGCTACAGCGACCAGGCCCATCTGATCAGGGACTTCACGGCCACGGTCGGCGTGCCCCCCACGGCCTTCGCGCCGCACTGACCGCCGGCTGTCAGTGCCGCGTCCTACAGTTCCGGTATGGAACGCACCGCTTCATCGCCCGTACGGATCGAGGCCTGGTCGGACGCCGACCTGGAGCTGCTCCGCCGCGCCAACGCACCGGAGTTGATGGACCACCTGGGCGGACCCGAGTCGGAGGAGCAGCTCATAGCGCGTCACGGGCGCTACGTGGAGCTGAGCGCGGACCGCACGGGCCGGGGCAGGATGTTCCGCATCGCCCTGACGGACGGGGACGACGCCGTGGGCACGATCGGTTTCTGGGAGCGGACCTGGCAGGGCCAGGAGGTGTACGAGACGGGGTGGGCCGTCCTCCCCGGATACCAGGGCCTGGGCATCGCGACGGCCGCGACGACGGCCGTCGCCGAGCAGGCTCGGGCCGAGCGCAAGCACCGCTTCCTGCACGCCTATCCGTCCGTCGGGAACGGCGCGTCGAACGCGGTGTGCCGCAAGGCGGGCTTCACCCTGATCGGCGAGTGCGACTTCGAGTACCCGCCCGGCCAGGCGCTGCTGACGAACGACTGGCGGCTGGACCTGGATCCGGACGCGGTCGGGGCCGGGGCCGGAGCGCGCTGACCTCGGCCGGCCGCCGCGTCGTGCCGTAGCCGACCCTCACGCCCAGGATTGTCCCGGGCCTGCCCGGGACGTTCGAAAACGTTTGACGGCCGGGGCTCCCTCCTGGATATTCATCTGTGTCACGCAGTTTATGCATGCCGCAGACATACCGCCCAGAGGGGATTCCTCCACCATGCACACTCTCGTCACCGGATGCCGCGGCCGTATCGGCGCCACGCTCGCCCAGCTGCTGCACCGCGACGGCCACACCGTCCGCGCAGCCTCGCGCACCCCCGGAGACCTCGCCGCCACGGCCACCGCGCTGCCCGCCGACGTACCGGTCGTGACCTGCGATCTCGGAGACCCGGCCACCTTCGGGGCCGCCCTCGACGGCGTCGACTCCGTCTTTCTCTACGCCGACCCGTCCGGCGTCGACGCCTTCCTCGCCGCGGCCGAGTCCGCCGGGGTCGGCCACATCGTGCTGCTCTCCTCCAGTTCGGTCCTCGACCCGGACGCCCGGGACAACCCGATCGCCGCCTCCCACCACGCGGTGGAGCAGGCACTGACGGCCTCGCCCCTCACCACGACGCTGCTCCGTCCGGGCGCCTTCGCGAGCAATGCGTACCAGTGGGCGCAGTCGGTACGGGCCCACGGCTCCGTCGACCTCCCCTACCCCAACAGCCACTCCAGCCCCATCGACAGCACGGACATCGCCGAGGCCGCCCTCGCCGTTCTCACCGACCCTCGCCTGCGGGGCGCGGCGTACCACCTGACGGGCCCCGAATCGCTCACCGCCGCCGAGCAGGTCGGCCTGCTGGCTGCGGCCTCCGGGCGTCCCATCACGGTCAACGCCGTGACCGGGGCGGCCTGGAAGGAGTCCATGGCCGCCTTTCTGCCCGAGCCGGTCGCCGACGCGCTGCTCGGGTACGCGGCCGCTTCGGACGGCTCCCCGGTCGAGGTGACCGGCGAGGTCGAGAAGCTGACCGGCCACCCGGCCCGCACCTTCACCGCCTGGGCCGAGGAACACGCCGCCGCCTTCCGCCCCTGAGCCCGCCCGCACACCCGGCGTACCCGGCACACGCCGACCACCGAAACCCCTGGCTGACACACCCCGGCCGATGACATCCTGACGAGGTGAACGGACCGGAGATCCACCTCGAAGTCGCCCCCGAGCTGCGGCTCTTCGTCGCGCATGAACGCCGCCGGGGACGCACGGCCGTGACCACCGACGGCTCCTCCACCCTCGGCCATGTCGTGGAGTCGCTCGGTATCCCGCTCACCGAGGCCGGACAGATCCTGGTGGACGGCCGGCCCGTGCCCGTCTCGCACATCCCGGGGGCCGGCGAGCTGGTCGAGGTGCGGGCCGTGGAGCGCCCCCAGCACATCCCGGGCGCGCCCCTGCGGTTCCTGCTCGACGTCCACCTCGGCACGCTGGCCCGGCGGCTGCGACTGCTGGGCGTCGACGCGGCGTACGAGAGCGAGGACATCGGCGATCCCGCGCTGGCCACCCGGTCGGCGGACGAGCGGCGCGTACTGCTCTCGCGGGACCGCGGGCTGCTGCACCGGCGGGAGATCTGGGCCGGGGCGTACGTCTACAGCGACCGCCCGGAGGACCAACTCCGCGACGTGCTGGGACGGTTCACCCCGCAGCTCGCCCCCTGGACCAGGTGCACCGCCTGCAACGGCCCGCTGAAGGCCGCCGACAAGGACACGGTCAGCGACCATCTGGAACACGGCACCCGGCGCTCGTACGACGTCTTCGCGCAGTGCACGGAGTGCGACCGCGTCTACTGGCGGGGCGCCCACCACTCCCATCTGGAAGCGATCGTCACGAAGGCGCTCCACGAATTCGCACCCACGCCCGCGGACGGCGCGTAGATCCGGGGAACGGCGTCAGCCCCGTCCGGAGCCGGGGGCCGAAGGGCCGTCCACGCCGGGGCCAGCCGTCGCCCCGCCACCCTCGGGCGCCGCGCCACCCGCAGCCGTCGCACCGACGCCCTCCCGCAAGGCCTCGACCTGGAGCGCGCTCAGTTCGACCGTTCGCCGCATGTGGGTGATGAGCAGGGCCACCTCGTTGTCGTCGTACGCCTCGAACATCGCCGACCACGCCCCGTTCAGCCACTCCCACACCGCGCCGATCTCCGCCATCCGCTCCGGCACGGTCGTGACGAGCACCCGTCGCCGGTCGACGGTGTCACGCTCGCGCGTCACGTACCCGCCCCGTTCCAGCCGGTCCACCAGCCGGGTCGCCGAGCCCGTGGTCAGTCCGGTCAGCTCCGCGATGCGGCCCGTGGTGACCGGCGCCGCCTCCAGACCGAGCAGGTTGAGGCACTGCAGATCGGTCGGGTGGAGCCGCAGGTGGTCCGCGACGGCCTGGTTGAACAGCGCGTACGCGGCCATGTAGCGGCGTGACTCGACGATCAGCTCGGCCATCAGCGCACTGCGGCGGGGCTGGGACTTCTGCGACATGCAGAGAGTGTACGAAGCAGACAACCCCCGGGACCCGGACCGGCCGGCCGACCGGCCTACGGAGCCTCGGCGGTCAGATAGCGCTGGACGGTGGGCGCGAGCCAGGCGATCACCTCGTCCCGCGACATCTCGACGGCAGGCCCGAACCGCAGCACGTAGCGCGTGAGCGCCATCCCCAGTATCTGCGAGGCGGCGAGCACCGCGCGGTGGGACGCTTCGGCCGGAACGGGGCAGACACCGGCCGTGACCGCGCCGATCTGCTCGGCGAAGACGGCCCTCATCCGCTCCGCACCGGCTTCGTTGGTGACACAGACCCTGAGCATGGCCGTGAGCACGTCGTCGTTCTCCCAGCGGTCCAGGAAATGCGCGACGAGGACCGCACCGACGTGCTTGCCCGGCATCGCCCCCAGCTGGGGCATCCGCAGGTCGATCGCGGAGGCGGCGACGAACAGCCCCTCCTTGTTGCCGTAGTAGCGCATGACCATCGACGGGTCGATGTTCGCGTCACGGGCGATGGCCCGGATGGTGGCGCGCTCGTACCCGTCGGCGGCGAACCGCTCGCGCGCGGCGTCGAGAATCGCGGCCTTGGTGGCATCCGAGCGGCGGGGCGCGGTGGCGGGCTTCGTCATGCCAACAAATGTAGGCCAACAAGCGTTGACATGCCAGCCGCGCCAGGTCTACCGTTGCCAACAAGCGTTGACCAACACTTGTTGGCACGAAGGTGACAGCCGACAGCCGATGAACGGGCCCAGGAGGCAGCCATGACCACCACCCCGAGCACCGCACCCGACACCGTCGATGTCCTCGTCGTGGGCGCGGGCCCCACCGGCCTGCTGCTCGCGGGGGATCTCGCCACCCAGGGCGTCTCCGTCACGCTCGTGGAGCGCCGCCCGCACCGGACGAGCAACATGACGCGCGCCTTCGCCGTACACGCCCGCACGCTCGAACTGCTCGACAGCCGCGGCCTGGCGGACGAGCTGATCAAGACGGGCACCTCCCTCGCCTCCCTGCGCTTCTTCGGCAAGCTCTCGCTCGACCTCTCCCGGCTGCGCACCCGCTTCCCCTTCGTGCTGATCACCCCGCAGTACGAGGTGGAGCGCCTGTTGGAGCGCCGAGCCCGCACCGCCGGCGTCCGCTTCCGGTACGACACGGAGCTGACCGGGCTCCAGCAGAGCGCCGCATCGGAATCCGTCACCGCCGAACTGCGCGAGCCGGACGGCAGCCGGACCACTCTCGCCGCCCGCTATCTCGTGGGCGCCGACGGAATGCGCAGCCCCGTGCGCCAGGCGCTCGGGCTCCCCTTCCCCGGCAGATCCGTGATCCGGTCGATCGCCCTCGCCGACGTCCGGCTCACCGAGGAGCCGGACGACATCCTCACGGTCAGCGGCAGCGGGGACGCCTTCGCCTTCGTCGCCCCCTTCGGCGACGGCTGGTACCGCGTGATGGGGTGGAGCAGCGCGCGCCAGTCCGCCGGCAGCGACCCCACCGACCCCGTCGACCTCGACGAGCTGCGCGAGATCACCCGCCTCGCCCTCGGCACCGACTACGGCATGCACGACGCGCGCTGGATCTCCCGCTTCCACAGCGACGAGCGCCAGGTGCCGTCCTACCGCACCGGCCGGGTCTTCCTCGCCGGGGACGCCGCCCACGTCCACTCGCCCGCGGGCGGCCAGGGCATGAACACCGGCCTCCAGGACGCCGCCAATCTCTCCTGGAAGCTCGCCGCCGTACTGCGGGGGCAGTCGGCCGACCCGGAAGCGCTCCTCGACAGCTACCACGCCGAACGGCACCCGGTCGGCATGAAGGTACTCCGCTCCAGCGGCGCGCTCGTCCGCCTCGCCATGGCCCGCACCCCGCTCCAGCGGACGGTCAGGACCATCGCCACCACGGTGCTGTCCATGGTCCGGCCCGCCTCCGACAAGGTCATCGGCATGGTCTCCGGCATCTCGATCGCCTACCCGGCCCCGCGCGGCGCGCATCCCCTGACCGCGAAGCGCGCCCCCGACCTGAGCCTGCGGGAGGGCCGGCTGCACCAGCTGTTGCGCGACGGAGCATTCGTCCTCGTCACTCCCGACGGCGCCGCCGCTCCGGCATCACCGGCCCCACTGGTGCACGCCCACTGGCGAGGTGACCGCACCACCACCCTGCTCATCCGCCCCGACGGCTACATCGCCTGGGCGAGCGAGCACGCCGACCCGACGGCCCTGCGCGCCGCACTCGCCCGATGAGCACAGGACCCACATCACCGGGGCGCGGGTCGAGGGGGTCGGCATCGGAGGGACCCGCATCGAAGGGACCCGCACCACCGGCCGGGGCTCAGAACACGTACTCGTCCCCGGTGGCCGGAGCCAGCACCTCGTGGTCGTTGTTACGGGGGTTCCGGTCGGTCGCGCCGCCGTTCCACAGCGTGTCGACGCGCACGACGACCTCGTCCGGCCGCTCCGCAAGCCGCAGTTCGAGGGCGAGCCGTCGCTCCTCCGCCCCATCGGCGTGCAGCGCACCCGTCCGGCACAGCACGGTCCACCGGTCGGCCTGCAGACAGCTCTGCGGAAGTTCCTGCCGTCCCGCGAGCGCCACCGACGTCCGCACGCGCACGGTCACGCCCGCCAGGCTCGACGGACCGTGGTTCTCGGTCCGCACCCGGACCCCGAGCGCCGCGCCCCACAGCAGGACATGCCCGTGGTGCACCACATCGGCCACGGAAGGCACAGGCGCCGAAGGGGCCGAAGGAGTGGCTGCCGCGGCACCCGCCCCCAGCACCACGGTCGCAACCAACACCGCCGTCGAAGCCGGCACCACCCTCGAAGCTGTCTCGGAGACGGCTCGTGCGCTTCCATGCGTCACTACCATGACCCGAAGATACAGATCACCCCGAATTATCCTTATTTACCGACCGGTTCGGCGCGCCCTCCCCCTCATTCAGCCCCTCACCCCGTGAAACGCTGGCTCCATGTCCATCACCCGCTCCGTCGCTCTGTTCGTCGTCGCCGCGCTCTTCGAGATCGGGGGCGCGTGGCTGGTCTGGCAGGGCGTGCGCGAGCACCGGGGCTGGATCTGGATCGGGACGGGCGTCATCGCGCTGGGTGCCTACGGCTTCGTCGCCACGCTCCAGCCGGACGGCGAGTTCGGCCGCATCCTCGCCGCGTACGGCGGTGTCTTCGTCGCCGGCTCGATCATCTGGGGCATGGTCGCCGACGGCTACCGCCCCGACCGCTGGGACGTGATCGGCGCGCTGATCTGCCTGGCCGGCATGGCCGTGATCATGTACGCCCCCCGCAACCACTGACCCCGCGCCTGCCTATCCTGGCCCCGTACCGATCAGCTGTCCGAGGAGTCCGCCATGGCCGCCACCCCGATCGCCGTCATCACCGGAGCGAGCAGCGGCATCGGCGCCGCGACCGCCCGGCAGCTGGCCGCAGCCGGCTACCGCGTCGTACTGACCGCCCGCCGCAAGGACCGCATCGAGGCGCTCGCCGCCGAGATCAACGAGGCGGGCCACCAGGCAGCGGCCTACGCGCTGGACGTCACCGACCGCGATGCGGTGGACGAGTTCGCCACGGCGTTCCGTACCCTCGCCGTCCTCGTCAACAACGCGGGAGGCGCACTCGGGGCCGACCCCGTCGCCACCGGCGACCCCGCCGACTGGCGCCAGATGTACGAGACGAACGTCATCGGCACGCTCAACGTCACCCAGGCCCTGCTCCCCGCCCTCACCGAGAGCGGCGACGGCACGGTCGTGATCCTCTCCTCCACCGCGGGCCTCTCCACGTACGAGGGCGGCGGCGGCTATGTGGCCGCCAAGCACGGCGAGCACGTCCTGGCCGAGACCCTCCGCCTGGAGATCGTCGGCACCCCGGTCCGCGTCATCGAGGTCGCCCCCGGCATGGTCAGGACGGAGGAGTTCGCCACCACCCGCTTCCGCGGCGACACCGAGAAGGCGGCCAAGGTGTACGCGGGCGTCGACGCCCCCCTCACCGCCGACGACGTGGCGGACACCATCACCTGGGCCGTCACCCGGCCCAGCCACGTCAACATCGACCTCCTGGTGGTCCGTCCCCGCGCCCAGGCCTCCAACTCCAAGGTCCACCGCACCACCTGAGCGCAGCGAGAAGACAGGAAGGGCCCCGGACACACCACCCGCGCCCGAGGCCCTTCCGTTCAGCCGTGCGCAAAGACCTTCAGCCGGGCCCCGGCCAAGGCCCTCAGCCCTTCACGCACACGATCTGCTTGAGCTTGGCGACGACCTCCACCAGGTCCCGCTGCTGCTCGATGACCTTCTCGATCGGCTTGTACGCGGCCGGAATCTCGTCCACGACGCCGGAGTCCTTACGGCACTCCACGCCCCGCGTCTGATCCTCCAGGTCGCGCGTCGAGAAGCGCCGCTTCGCGGCGTTCCGGCTCATCTTCCGGCCGGCACCGTGCGAGGCCGAGTTGAACGACTTCTCGTTCCCGAGGCCCTTCACGATGTACGAACCGGTGCCCATCGAACCCGGGATGATCCCGAAGTCCCCGGACCCCGCACGGATCGCGCCCTTCCGCGTGACCAGCAGGTCCATGCCCTCGTACCGCTCCTCCGCCACATAGTTGTGGTGGCAGGAGATGACCGGCTCGAAGGTCACCTTGGCCTTCTTGAACTCCTTGCGGACCACGTTCTGGAAGAGCGCCATCATGACGGCCCGGTTGTGCTTCGCGTACTCCTGCGCCCAGAACAGGTCGTTCCGGTACGCCGCCATCTGCGGGGTGTCGGCGATGAACACCGCCAGGTCGCGGTCGATCAGATCCTGGTTGTGCGGCAGCTTCTGCGCCTGCCCGATGTGGAAGTCGGCCAGTTCCTTGCCGATGTTCCGCGATCCGGAGTGCAGCATCAGCCAGACCGAACCCGACTCGTCGAGGCAGAACTCGATGAAGTGGTTACCTGATCCGAGCGTTCCCATCTGCTTCGTGGCACGCTCCTGACGGAACTTGACCGCATCGGCCACCCCGTCGAACCGTCCCCAGAAGTCGTCCCAGCCCGGCGCCCGGAAGCCGTACAGCCGGTCCGGCTCCACGACCTCGTCATGCATGCCGCGGCCCACCGGAATGGCCTGCTCGATCTTCGACCGGAGCCGGGACAGGTCGCCCGGCAGGTCATTGGCCGTCAGGGAGGTCTTCACCGCGGACATTCCGCAGCCGATGTCCACACCGACCGCCGCCGGACAGACCGCACCGTGCATCGCGATCACCGAACCGACCGTCGCGCCCTTGCCGAAATGAACGTCCGGCATGACGGCGAGACCCTTGATCCAGGGCAGCGTGGCCACGTTGCGCAGCTGCTGCATCGCGATGTCCTCGACCGAGGCCGGGTCGGCCCACATACGGATGGGAACCTTCGCGCCCGGCACCTCTACATAAGACATAGTTCCTCGATTCCCCCGAAAAGTCTGAAAGCGCAAAACCGGTGCCAAGGTCGGCAAATGAGTCGGTCGACCGGCATTCACAGCGGCGCGTGCGATACACATTGTGTCCACCGGTCGCCATCGAGCGGCAACCGTTTTTCGCACGAAGGGAGCCCAGGACCGTGCGACGAATGGCCTACGTAACCGGCACCGCGCTACTGGCAGCGCTCGTCGTCGGCTGCAGCACCGACACCGGAACCGGTGGTTCCGCAGCCGACAGCAAGCCCGGCGAGACACCTGTCGCCGTCGCGGCACCCGGCAAGTACCGCACTCTTCCCGAGCCTTGCGGCGCCATCGCGACGTCCACGCTGAAGGACCTGCTCCCGGGCGCCGCCGAACTCTCCGAGGAGCAGCAGAAGAAGGTGTACGAGGGCACCGCCGCCGTCACCTACAACACCGACCGCCGGGTCGGCTGCCGCTGGAAGTCCGAAGCCCCCTCCTCCTCGCACACCCTGTCCATCGACTTCGAGCGCGTCGTGTCCTACGACCCCGTCGTGAGCGACGACGACCGCGCCCGCGAGGTGTACACGAAGAAGGAGACTTCCGCCGGTCTGACCTCGCCCTCCGCGACCCCCGACAGCGCGGACAGCAGCACGGACAGCAGCACGAAGGACGGCGCAAAGGACAGCACGAAGGACAGCACGAAGGACACGAAGAAGTCGACGACCCCCGCCGCTTCCGATCCCACCTCGGGCTCCGGCTCGGACTCCGCCTCACACGCCCTGGCCGGTCCCACCCCCGAAGGCGGGGACGCCGACGACGGGAACACCGACGACGGCTCCGGCGGCCCGGACGAGAGCCTTCAGCCACGCGTCCTCGACGACCTCGGCGACAACGCATTTCTGAACGATCTGCTCACCCGGCCAGGTTCCACCGCACAGCACCGCACGGTGAGCGTGGTATTTCGCACATCGAACGTCATCGTGAGCGTCGAGTACACCGAGCAGCCGACCGTCTCCAGCGTGGTCCCCGACAGCAAGGAACTGCAGAAGAAGGCCCAGGCAGTGGCCCGGAACCTGGTCGACAAGTTCAGCGAATGACCCCGTCCCGGGCGCCCCTGGCGCGCGTCGTCCCCGGCCGCCGGGCCCCCGGCCGGGGCGGCATCCGGTCGCAGTCCGTCGTACCGTGGCCCTCCGGAAACCCCTCCGAAACAGCTTCCGGGACACCCTCCGGAACACCGGTCGACCACCCGCCCGACCACCTGGCAGCCCGCCCGCCGCGCCACCCGAGTGAAGGAACCATGCACCGTTCAGCCCCGCGACTCTCCCGCATACTCGCCTGCGCCGCCGTTCCGGTGATGCTCGTCGTCGCCGGCTGCTCGTCGGACTCCGGCGACAAGAAGGAATCGGGCTCGTCCGCGTCGTCCACATCGCCGAGCGCGAGCAAGAAGGCGGAGCCGACCGTCGAGCCCGCGAAGTTCGCCGCACTGCCCGACCCGTGCAAGTCGATCACCAAGAAGACGGCCACCTCCCTGGTTCCCGCGGCGAAGTCCAAGAACGGCACGGCCACCACCTCCAGCGACACCTCGTACCGCGCCGGCTGCTCCTGGAACGGCCTCGACGACAACGGTGTGAAGGGTTCCCAGTACCGCTGGCTCGACGTCGGCTTCACCCGCTTCGACTCGGACCAGGCCCTGGGCAGTGGCGCCAAGCGCGCGCAGCAGGACTTCGAGAAGCAGGTCGCCAAGGCCAAGGCGGCCGAGGGCGCCAAAAAGATCGCCGAAGCGCCCGTCAGCGGCATCGGCGAGCAGGCCACCAAGATCACCTACGACCTCGCCAAGACGAGTGAGGACTTCAAGTACGCGACGGTCGTGGCCCGGACGGAGAACGTCGTCATCACCCTCACCTACAACGGCGCGGGTTACGCGGGCGCGAAGACCCCCTCCTCCGACGACATCCTGAAGGGTGCCGAGAAGGCGGCCAAGGAGGCGGTGGCCTCCGTCGCCGCCGGCGCGAAGTCGGACAAGCCGGCCGGCTCGGACAAGCCGAGCGAGAAGGCCACGGACAAGGCCGACGACCCCAAGACGTCCGGCAACGACTCCTCGAACGGCAAGTCGACGGGCAGCAAGACGACGGACAAGAAGACCTCCGCCCACAAGACGTCCGTCAAGAAGACGAGCTAGCAACACCCCTGACCAGAAGCAGCTTTACGAAGCCCGGCACTCCCTCGAGTACCGGGCTTCGCCCCTCCCCGCGCAACACGCCGCGTTCCCATGTGCCAGGCTGTGCCCGCCAGAAGTCGCAGCAGGACGCCGAGAAAGACGTCACAGCACGACGTCGGATACGGGAAACGGGGAGGGGAACGCGGGTGGCCGCGATGCAGCTGACACGCACCCACCGGATACTCATCGGTCTCGTGGTGGCCGGTGCGGTGCTCATCGCCGCGATCGGGTTCGCAGGCTCGTACGCGGCGGTGCGCGAGCTCGCCCTCCAGAAGGGCTTCGGGGACTTCTCGCTGGTCTTCCCGATCGGCATCGACGCGGGCATCTGCGTCCTGCTCGCCCTGGACCTGCTGCTGACCTGGCTGCGCATCCCGTTCCCGCTGCTGCGCCAGACGGCCTGGCTGCTGACCGCCGCGACGATCGCCTTCAACGGCGCCGCGGCCTGGCCCGACCCGCTCGGCGTCGGCATGCACGCGGTCATCCCGGTGCTGTTCGTGGTCTCCGTCGAGGCCGCCCGCCACGCAGTGGGCCGGATCGCCGACATCACGGCCGACAAGCACATGGAGGGCGTCCGCCTCACCCGCTGGCTGCTCTCCCCCGTCCCCACGTTCCGGCTCTGGCGCCGGATGAAGCTCTGGGAGCTCCGCTCCTACGAGCAGGTCATCAAGCTCGAACAGGACCGGCTGATCTACCAGGCCCGCCTCCAGGCCCGCTTCGGCCGCAACTGGCGCCGCAAGGCCCCCGTCGAGTCCCTGATGCCGCTGCGCCTGGCGAAGTACGGGGTCCCGCTGGCCGAGACCGGCCCGACCGGCCTCGCCGCCGCGGGCATCGAACCGGCCCTGCTGCCCCCGGCCCAGGCCCAGGCCCAGGCCCAGGTCGAATCGGGCGAGTCCCAGCCCGAGTTGCCGTACGCCCCCGAGCAGCAGTACGCCCAGCAGGACGAGCACCACCAGCCGCAACACCAGCACCAGCTGCACGGGCCGCACCAGCAGCACGGCCACCCCTCCGACCCGGCCGCCGCCGAGGAATGGCCCCAGGAGGGCCCCGGCTCGCACGAGAGCCCGTGGTTCGCGGCGCCCCAGGTACCGGACGACGCGTACGAGAGCGCCTACAACCCGACGTACGTCGAGGGTCTGGAGCCGACCCCGGTGATGGTCCCGTCGGGCCCCGGCGGCCGCACCCGCCCCCTGGGCAACGTGGGCACGATCGGCGCCGTCCCGGGCCCCCGCACCGCGGAGCACCAGCAGCAGGAACAGGCCCGGCAGGCCCATGAACAGCCTCAGCTCCACGAACAGCCGCAGCTCCCGGAACAGGCCAAGGAACAGGCCGTGGAGCCCGAGCCGGACCCGGCCGAGTGGGCGCAGGAGGACGCGGAGTTCGCCGAGATCGCGTACGAGGTGTTCGCCGCGTTCGTGAACCAGCACAACGACTACCCGAGCGTCGACGCCCTGGACATACACGTTACGGACGGCCACAACGTCAGGCACCCGCGCAGCGCGGCGCTGATCCGCCGACTGATGCCGGAGTTCAAGAACCGCTACCACGCCGAACTCGAAGCGGACCACATCGCCTGAGCCCCTGAGGGCTGTCCCGCAGCCCGCATCCGATCGGCGGCAACGACGGAGGGCCGTCACCCGAATCACCGGGTGACGGCCCTCCGTACGTACGAAACAGCCGGACCGCTATGCGCCCAGGAGCCTGCGCACCCGCTCCGCCCCCACGGCCAGCAGCAGCGTGGGCAGCCGCGGCCCCGTGTCCCGGCTGACCAGCAGCCGGTACAGCAGCGCGAAGAACGACCGCTGCGCGACCTTCAGCTCGGGCGTCGGCTTGGCGTCCGGCTCCAGGCCCGCCAGGATCTTCGGCACGCCGTAGACGAGCGTGGTGAGCCCGTCCAGCGACCAGTGCGAGTCCAGCCCCTCCAGGAGCAGCCGCAGCGACTCCCGGCCCTCGTCGTCCAGCGAGCCGAGGAGCTCCTTGTCCGGCTCGTCGCGGACGATGGTGCGGGCCTCGGCCGGGACCTGGCTGGTGATCCAGTTCTCGGCGCGGTCGAGACGGGGCCGGGCCTCGTCCAGCGAGGTCAGCGGGTTCTCCGGGTCCAGCTCGCTCAGGATGCGCAGCGTCTGCTCGTCGTGCCCGGCCGTGATGTCGGCGACCGACGCGAGCGTGCGGTACGGCAGCGGGCGCGGCGTACGCGGCAGCTCACCGGCGGCCGTGCCGATGGCCCGCGCGTACGCGGCGGCGTCGGCCGGCAGCACCGAGCCGTCGGCGACCTTGCGCGCCAGCGAGTCCCACTCGTCGTAGAGCCGCTGGATCTCCTGGTCGAAGGCAATCTTGAAGGACTGGTTGGGCCTGCGGCGCGCGTACAGCCAGCGCAGCAGCGGCGCCTCCATGATCTTCAGCGCGTCGGCCGGGGTCGGCACGCCGCCCTTGCTGGAGGACATCTTCGCCATGCCGGAGATCCCGACGAAGGCGTACATCGGGCCGATCGGCTGCACGCCGTCGAAGATCTCGCGGACGATCTGGCCGCCGACGACGAACGAGGAGCCCGGCGAGGAGTGGTCCACGCCGCTCGGCTCGAAGATCACGCCCTCGAACGCCCAGCGCATCGGCCAGTCGACCTTCCAGACCAGCTTGCCGCGGTTGAACTCGCTCAGCCGCACCGTCTCGGCGAAGCCGCAGGCCGTGCAGGTGTAGTTCAGCTCGGTGCTGTCGTCGTCGTACGACGTGACGGTCGTGAGGTCCTTCTCGCAGTTGCCGCAGTAGGGCTTGTACGGGAAGTAACCGGCCGAACCGCCGCTGCCGTCGTCCTCGTTCGCCGCGCCGGAGCCCGCCTCGGCCTCCAGCTCGGCCTCGTCGACCTTCTTCTGCTGCGGCTTCTTGCCGCCCTTGGCGCCCGCCGCGGCCGGGTCCTTCTTCGTCCGGTACCGGTCGAGGACGGCGTCGATGTCGGCGCGGTGCCTCATCGCGTGCAGGATCTGCTCGCGGTAGGCGCCCGCCGTGTACTGCTCGGTCTGGCTGATGCTGTCGTACTCGACGCCCAGCTCGTCCAGCGCGTCCGTCATGGCGGCCTTGAAGTGCTCGGCCCAGTTCGGATACGCGGACCCGGCCGGGGCGGGCACCGAGGTCAGCGGCTTGCCGATGTGCTCGGCCCAGGACTCGTCGATCCCCGGGACACCGCCCGGCACCTTGCGGTACCGGTCGTAGTCGTCCCACGAGATCAGGTGCCGGACGGTGTACCCCCGGCGGCGGATCTCGTCGGCGACCAGGTGCGGGGTCATGACCTCGCGGAGGTTGCCCAGGTGGATCGGGCCGGACGGGGAGAGGCCGGACGCGACGACGACCGGTTTGCCAGGCGCACGACGCTCCGATTCGGCGATGACATCGTCCGCGAAGCGGGAGACCCAGTCGGCCTCGGTGCTGCTCTGACTCTGAGCCACGGTCTGCACGTCCTTCTCTCTTGTAGGACTCGTAGGAACACCCTTGTGGGACTCGTAGGGGCTCCGCCCATTCTCCCAGGTCCTACCGGCAGCGCGAAAACGGCTTTACCGCCCGTGGAATACTGGGTGTGATCCCTTGTACTCCTACGGAAACGGCAGCCAGCCCATGGCCTCGGTCAATTCCCTCGCTTCCACGCTCCAGCAGCAGCTGGCGGACGCCCTGACGGCAGCTCTGCCGGATGCCGGCACCGCGGACCCGCTGCTGCGACGAAGCGACCGGGCCGACTTCCAGGCCAACGGCATCCTGGCCCTCGCCAAGAAGCTCAAGGGCAACCCGCGCGAGCTCGCCTCCCAGGTCACCGCCGCGCTCCCGGCGGGCGGCCTGATCAAGGAGATCGAGGTCTCCGGCCCCGGCTTCCTGAACGTCACGCTCGCCGACAGGGCGATCATCGAGACCCTCGCCGCACGCGCCGCGGACGACGAGGGCCGGCTCGGTGTGCCGTACAACAGCGCCGCGGGCACCACGGTCATCGACTACGCGCAGCCGAACGTGGCCAAGGAGATGCACGTCGGCCACCTCCGTTCCGCGGTGATCGGTGCCGCGATGGCGCAGATCCTGGAGTTCACGGGCGAGTCCGTGGTCCGCAGGCACCACATCGGCGACTGGGGCACCCAGTTCGGCATGCTGATCCAGTACCTGATCGAGCACCCGGACGAGCTGAGCCACGAGGGCGACGGCGGCGCGGCGGACGGCGAAGCCGCCATGTCCTCGCTGAACCGGCTCTACAAGGCCTCGCGCGCGCTCTTCGACTCCGACGAGGAGTTCAAGGCCCGCTCCCGGGACCGGGTCGTCGCGCTCCAGGCCGGTGACGAGGAAACCCTCGCCCTGTGGCAGCGCTTCGTCGACGAGTCGAAGATCTACTTCTACTCGGTCTTCAACAAGCTCGACATGGAGATCCGCGACCCCGACATCGTCGGCGAGTCCGGCTACAACGACATGCTGGAGGAGACCTGCCGCATCCTGGAGGAGTCGGGCGTCGCCGTCCGCTCCGAGGGTGCGCTCTGCGTCTTCTTCGACGACGTGAAGGGTCCGGACGGCAACCCGGCGCCACTGATCGTCAAGAAGTCGAACGGCGGCTACGGCTACGCGGCGACCGACCTCTCCGCGATCCGCGACCGGGTGCAGAACCTCAAGGCGAACACCCTGCTGTACGTCGTGGACGCCCGGCAGGCCCTGCACTTCAAGATGGTCTTCGAGACCGCCCGCCGGGCCGGCTGGCTGAACGAGGACGTCAAGGCCGTGCACCTCCCGTTCGGCACGGTGCTCGGCAAGGACGGCAAGCCGTTCAAGACCCGTGAGGGCGAGACGGTCCGGCTGGCCGACCTCCTGGACGAGGCGATCGACCGGGCGTCCGCCGTCGTGCGCGAAAAGGCCAAGGACCTCACCGAGGACGAGATCACCGAGCGTGCCACGCAGGTCGGCATCGGCGCGGTGAAGTACGCGGACCTGTCCACGTCGGCGGCCCGCGACTACAAGTTCGACCTGGACCAGATGGTGTCGCTGACCGGCGACACCAGCGTGTACATCCAGTACGCACACGCCCGGTCCCGCTCGATCAAGCGCAAGGCGGGCGAGCTGAAGTCCCAGCCCCACCCGGAGCTGGAGCTGGCCCCGGCCGAGCGCGCGCTGGCCCTGCACCTGGACCAGTTCGCCGAGGTCGTGGCCGAGGTCGCCGCCGCGTACGAGCCGCACAAGCTGGCCTCGTACCTCTACCAGCTGTCGTCGCTCTTCACGACGTTCTACGACCAGTGCCCGGTGCTGAAGCCCGAGGTGCCGGGCGATGTGGCCGAGAACCGCCTCTTCCTCTCGGACCTCACCGCCCGCACCCTGCACCAGGGCATGGAGCTGCTCGGCATCCGGACCCCCGAGCGCCTCTGACCCCCGAGCGCCCCTGCCCGGGGCGCCCGCCCGTACGCACCGGCCCGGTGGCGAGACCTAGTTCGGCTCCATGGTCTCCCACTGGGCCGTGTCGTACCGGTACCTGTACTCCGGCCGGGCCTTGATGCTGCTGGTACGGAACGGCTTCCCGCCGTCGTCGATGCGCAGCGTCCCCTCCCGGCCGCCACTGCTCCACTCCAGCTCCAGGTACCAGCTGACGTCGTGCCCTTCGACATGGGCGTTGAGGTCGAACACCTCCACATCGGTGGAGGACACCCGGAACGGGAAGTCCTTCGGCGGCACCCGTACGTCCCCCTGCTGACCCGCCACCGGGGTGAGGGTCGGCCGGCCGTCGTCGAGGTCGATGTCGAAGGACTGCGGGGTGATGCCGCTCCCGCAGCCCTCCCCCATCGAATACGCCGACCAAGCCAGCGGCGCCTTCCGGGACAGCGTCCGCACATGCAGTCCGTTCAGCACGACGGCCTGCCCCGACTTCCCCTGCACGGTGACTTCGAGCAGCATGTTGCCGCCGTCCACCCCGCCGAGCGCCCTGGCCCAGCCGCGGGTGTCCTGCGGCGGGGGCGGCGGAGGCACGTCGTTCGGCTTCTGGTCCAGCACGTAGTACTTACCGCAGGGCTCTTCCCAGTTGTACGAGCTGATGGTGGCGCTCAGCGGTACGCCCCCGCTCGGCTGCCCACCCGACCCGGCTCCCGTGCCGTGCCTCCCGGACGTGGCGGAGGCGCCGCCGGACGGCGGGGACGAGACGGTCGCCGAGCCGGACGGTACGGGCTTGCCCGACTTCTTCGCCCCGCCGGGCGAGGCGGTGGGGCTCCTGTCGCGGCCGAGCAGGGCGGGCGCGGACCCGTCCGTGTCCTGGCCGTCCACGGCGGGGGCGTTGCTGAGATCGTCGGTGTCCTTGCCCGACAGATTGCTGACGACGATCGAGGTGGGCACGCTCAGCGCGACGACGGCGACGGCCGCGAGCAGTACGCGCGCCCGCCGGGAGGACAGGAACCGCCTGGGCCGGCTCGCCCCGCCTGCCACGATTGTGGGCTCGGCTTCGAACGTGGGCTCGGGCGTGGGCAGCGACACGAACGTGCCGCCGCCGTCCCCGCCCTCTTCCCCGTCCCGCCCTCCGGACGAATCCCCGGCCCCGGCCCGAGAGCCACGCCCCGCACCCGGAGACGTGTCCGCAGACACATCCGGAGACGCGTCCGGAACCTTGTCCGAAACCGCGTCCCGGACCGGCTCCGCAACGGCGGCAGGGCGCCGCCGGGCCGCATCCGCCACGATCCACCGCCGGTGCAGCTCCACCAGCTCGTCCGGCCCGGCCCCGCACAACCGTGCCAGCCGTTCCACCGGGGCGTACTCGTTCGGCACCGCATCACCGTTGCAGTACCGGTGGAGCGTCGACGTGCTGACGTGCAGTTTCCCGGCGAGAACCCCGTAGCTGCGCCCCGAACGGTCCTTCAGTTCCTTCAGCAGAGCCGCGAATTCCCCGGCCTCCGGCGTCGCCACTTCGGCGTTCCCCCTCCTGGTCCGTCCCAGAACACCGTTCCAGGGACGTGGAATCTGCCCAGGTCACAGTACGCGCAGGCATTCCAGCTTCCCCAATGGGCTGTTCGGCGTTGCGGTCGGATTCCGCCGCCCCGCAAGCTGTGAACACACCGCAGCGACCACCGGGACGACGCAGTGCGAATCCACTTCCGCATCGAGCTCATCGATGCCGTGGCCATCGGCGTGTTGATCGTGTCCACCGCGATCGTCATGGTCCTGATCTGCCACAACTGACCGAACAACATCACCAGCCCACACACGGGGAGTACCACCATGCGCAGCAACCGCATCCGCACCACCGCCCTCGCCGCGACCGCCCTCCTGGCCGCTCTCTCGCTCACCGCCTGTGGCGGCAACGACAACGGGAACAATGGCAAGGCAGGCGCGGCGGCTCCGGCAGCGAACACCACCGCCACCACCCCCGACACGGGCAAGGACGCAACGGACGCCAAGGGCGCCAAGGAGACCGACAGCGGCACGGCCAATGCCCCCGCCGAGAACGTCTCCACCACGTCCAAGGGCTCCACCGGCGGCAGCAAGAGCGGGAAGAGCAGCGCCGGCACCACCGCAAGCGGCAGCACGTCCCCCGTCACCTGCACCGGCTCGAACACCAAGGTCACCGTCAGCAAGGTGAGCCGCCCCATCAACCACCTGCTGCTCACCGCGACCAACACGGGCTCCCGCCCCTGCTACGCGTACCACGCGCCGGCACTCGGCTTCGACGACGCACAGGCCGCCTTCCCGGTCCTCCGCGACAGCATCCCGCAGGCCGTGGTCACCCTTGCGCCGGGCCAGTCCGCCTACGCCTCCATCGGGCTGTCCGGTGAGCCCGACGGGCAGGAGCTGCACAAGGGCACCCACCTCACGGTGCACTTCACCGGCAAGGGCAACCAGGGCTCCACGGGCGCCCCTGCCGAACTGACGCTCCCGGCCGGCACCCAGTGGGGCGACAACGGCTTCGTCACCTACTGGCAGAGCGAAATGGCCGACGCCCTCATGTACTGATCCGTCAGCGCCTCGCCGGGGTCGTCCGCTCTCGCGGACGGCCCCTTGCCCGTCCCCCGACCGGACGGTTCGCGAGGGTCCCACATGCAGAGTCGAACGGTCTCCGGTAGCTGCACAGTGAGTCCCGCTCTCCGCGTAGGGCGGGTGGTACGGGCTGCCGCAGAGCGTAACGTCCCGCCCACGCCCGACGACCGGACATCTGCACTACGTTGACCGGTAGTCGACCCACGGGGGACACCGCATGCACCGGACCCGTCTGAAGTCACTGGCCTCTCTGGTGTCCGCGCTCGCGCTCGCGGCCCTCCTGCCGGTCCTCGTCGCGCTGTGGGTCGGCGACGGCGTGCAGAAGCTGCTCACCGGCGACTCCGCCACCGTCCACAGCGTCACGCAGTGCGTGGAGGGCGGCCGGCAGTTGCCTGCCGCCCACTGCTACGGGACGTGGGCGTTCGCGGACGGCCGCACGGCCTCCGGCGAGATCACCGGCGCCGAGGTGGCCGCCGGTGACACGATCTTCGCGGGCGACGGCTGGGCGTACGACTCCACGTCCCCGCTCCACTGGCGGATCTGGACCCCGGTCACGATCTTCGGCGCCGGAGCCGCCGCCCTGACGGCCTCCTGGCTGAGCTACCGCAGATCCCGCGACGCCCTGGCCCCGGCCCCGGCCCCGGCCGACTGACGTAAGCTGGCCTTCCATGGTTATAAGCACCGCTCTGTGGTCCTTCGCCCTGGTTGTAGGACTGCTCACCCTGACCCCCGGACTCGACACCGCTCTGATCCTGCGGACCTCGGCCCTCGGCCGCCGCAGAAGAGCCTGGGGCGTCGTCCTCGGAATCCAGACCGGAACCCTCCTGTGGGGTGCGCTCACCTCCCTCGGCGTGACCGCGCTCCTCACCGCCTCCCACCTGGCCTACACGACGCTGCGCTGGGCCGGCGCCGCCTACCTGGTCTGGCTGGGCGCCCGCATGCTCCGGGACACCTTCCGGGGACGCCCCGTCCCGGACACGAGCGACTCCGCACTGCTCGCCGGTACGGACTCGGTACGCGGCGGCTGGCGGCAGGGAACGCTCACCAACCTCCTCAACCCGAAGATGGGCGCCTTCTACGTCGCCGTCCTGCCCCAGTTCATCCCCGCCGGCGCAAGCCACTTCGCCATGGGACTCCTGCTCACCACCGTGCACATCCTCATCGGCCTGATCTGGTCGGCCGTCCTCATCGGCTTCGCCCGCGTCCTGCACGGCTGGCTCCGCAAGCCCCGGGCCCGCCTCCTGCTCGACCGGATCACCGGGACCGTCATCGCCGCCTTCGGCATCCGGCTGGCCCTCAGCGACTGAACACCCGGCCCGGCCGGGCCCCCGGGAAAGGCCCTAGCATCGACCGCATGGCGATGTTCGTGCACCTGACACCCTCGGCGAACGCGGCGCGTGTACGCCGTTCTGGAATACGGGCCGTCAGCCACGGCCGCGACGCATCACGGTCACGGGGCCTCTACTGCTTTCCCGTCCTCCCCTCGTACACCCTCACCCACCAGTGGCTGCGCGAACTCTCCCGGCGCAGCGGCCCGCGCAATCTCGTCGCCGTACACCTCCGCCTGCCGGACGACGAACCCGTCACCCTGGGCCGCTACAACGCCGCCCCCGCACCCACCACGGCCGCCGAAGCCGTCCGCCGCGTCGCCGCGCTGAACGACCCGCGCGGCTGGGAAGTGTTCGTCCCCCGGCCCGTCACCCGGCGCGAGGTGCACCGCATCCGCGCGGTCAGCCAGGTCACCGGCTGGCGGTACTTCCCCGACTCGAACGGCAAGGCGCCCTGCACCTGCTTCGGCTGCCGGGTACGCGGCGAATACGGATCGCAGCGCCTGCGGCAGCGCCGGCCGCACCCCCTCGACGGCCCCGCCCCCGCGAGCTCGGTCCTCCTCCGCCGGATCGCCGCGGCGGGCAGCCCCGGCGACCCCGAACAGCTCATCCAGACCCTCCACTGGTTCGGGATGCGCCGACGCGGACCGGTCGACCAACTGGCCCACCTCGCGGACCACCCGGACCCGAAGGTCCGCAGGGCCCTCGTATGGGCCGTCGAGAACTGGTCGAGCCCGAACGCCACGGACCTCCTCCACCGCCTCGCCCAGGACCCGGACGCGACGGTCCGGGAGGCCGTCGAGTCCAGCGCACCCGAGACCTGAGGCCCCTCGCCCCGACCGGGCTCGACCCCGTACAGATTTCTTGTACGGGTCGTACGCGCGTGACGCGGGCGCGCAGGTGGAAGTTGGCTCGGTATGCACCCCGGGAAGCGGAAGCGCAAGAACGCGTCGGCAATGAAACTTGTGGGCAAGCTGGTCGCCGTCTTCCGCAGGGCGGCCGGCCTGACCCAGACCCAACTCGCCGACCTGGTGGGCCACCAGGTGGAGACGATCACCTCCATCGAACAGGGCAGACGCGCTCTACTGCCCGACCTGGCCGCCAAGTTGGACGAACTGCTGGACACCAAAGGCGCGTTGAAGGAGGCAGTGGCGCACATGCCGGAGATCGATCTGATCCCGGCGTGGGCGGAGGAGTACTTGGACCTGGAGCGGGAGGCCCTGGCACTGTGCTTCTTCGCAAACCAGGTCCTGCCCGGTCTGCTCCAGACCGAGAACTACGCACGTGCCGTGTTCAACAGTCGAGTTCCCACGTTCAGCAAGGAGGAGACCGACGCACACGTGGGCACGCGGCTGGAGCGCCAGGAAATCTTGCGCCGTGAAGTGCCACCGACCACCAGCTTCGTCATCTCCGAGGCCATTGTCCGAGACCGCCTCGGGGGCAATGAGACGTACCGGGAAACCCTGCGTCGCCTCCGGGACTGCGCCGACCTGCCGGGCATCTCTCTCCAGATCATGCCGCTGGGCCGGACAACTCACGCGGCGCTCGACGGGCCGTTCATCCTGCTGGAGACGCCGGACTACCAACGCATCGCCTACACCGAAACTCAGCGCGGCAGCCAACTCATCTCCGACCCGGACGAGATCAGCATCCTCGCCCAGAGATATGCGATGCTGCGGACACAGGCTCTCAACACCGAGCACACGAGGGGCCTGTTGGACCGGCTGCTAGGAGAGTTATGAGCACCGCACGAGAGTGGTTCAAGTCCAGCTACAGCGGCAGTGACGGCGGCGAGTGCCTCGAAGTCGCCTACGACTGGCAGAAATCAAGCTACAGCGGCAGCGAAGGCGGCGAATGCGTCGAGATCGCCGCCCACCCCGCCGCCATCCACATCCGCGACTCCAAGAACCCCCACGGCCCCATCCTCACCGTCGCCCCCACCACCTGGGCGGCCTTCGCCGGCTTCGCCGCCGACCGGCGACTCGTCTGACCCCACCGGAGGGATACCACCGCATGGCTGTCATCCACCGCACCACCCTGACGCCCACCAAGCTGGAACTCCTCACCTCCTGGCTGCCCGCACAGCCCTGGTACCGCGGCAAGGGGCGGCAGCCCGAGCTGGCCAGGACCGGCGGGTTCCGGCTGGACGACCCGAAGGGCCAGGTGGGGATCGAGTTCATGGCGGTCACCGACACCTCGGGAGACCAACCGGTCACGTACCAGGTGCCGTTCAGCTACCGCGGCGCACCGCTCGCGGGCGCCGACGAAGCACTCATCGGCACCACCGAGCACGGGGTGCTGGGGCAGCGGTGGGTGTACGACGGGACGCGTGACCCGGTCCTCGTCGCCCAGCTGTTCGCGCTCGTCGTCGGCAAGGCCGAGCCGCAGATGCAGAGCACGAGCGACACCCCCGACCCGTCCGTCATCGCCTGGTTCGCCGAATCGGACACCCTGGCGGAGATCGCCGCCACGACCGCCACCGACGACCCGAACGGCACGGATCTCCTGGTCGCGACGGCACCCGCAGGCCGCCTGCTGACCCTCCACGTCAACCGCGTTCTCCACCCCGGGCAGAACGCGGACGGACGGGCACTCGGCCACGTCACCGCGGACGCGACGCTGCCCGACGGCACCACGGCGCGCACCGCGTACGTCGTCGTTCACGCACGCCCGTAGCCCGGACCGCCCTGCCCCGCCCGGCCGTTGTCAGTGGTCGCGCCTAGAGTTCGGTTCATGGCGACGCTCCCGAACCCGCTCCCGTCCCTGGCCACCTCAGGGCTTCGACTCCCGCCCGGCTCACTGGTGGACGCCACGATCGACGGCACCTGGCACGAGCCGCTGCTCTGGTGTGCCGACGAGCCCGCGTCCCACGGGACGTGGCGCGCGCTGCGCGCGGCCGGGCGGACGGTCGGCCTGCTCCCCGTGCTGATCGACGGCGGGCGACGCGACCAGTGGCCCGACACCTGGGACCTGATCCCGGACAGCACGTCGTACCCCGGCGATCACGACGCCGAGGAGGTGCTCAGCGAGTACTGGGAGGACTGCGCGCCCGAGGAGCTCGACGCCGCCGAGGGCGACTGGCCGGGCCTGGCCCCCGTCCCGGCCGCCGAGGGGCAGGACACCCCCGACGACCTGGCGGCCGCTATCGCCGAGGAGTGCGTCGGCCCGGACGGCTGGTACCCCGGCTCGCGGATGGCGCTCGTCCCGGCCCGGCGCAGCGCGGACATACCGGCGGCGATCGGCTGGTCGGGCCCGGTCAACTTCGAGGACGACACGGCCCGGCTCTGCGCCGTGCTCCGCTCCTGGGAGGACCGCTTCGGCATACGGGTCGTGGTGCTGGGCTTCGACACGCTGACCGTCTCGGTCGGGCGACCGCCCACCACCCTCCCGGAGGCCCGCGCGGTCGCCGCCGAGCACTTCGCGTTCTGCCCGGACAACATCAACCAGAACCCGCCGTACGACCTCGACGTCTACGCCGCGAAGATGGTGCTGGACCAGGAGACCTGGTCGTTCTGGTGGGACTGAGTACGACAACTCATGTGGCGCCCCCGGGCGTCGAGTTGACTCGTACACATGCCCGAAGATGCCATGCCCGCCCGTCCGCCGCGCGTCTGGATCGCCTCGCTGATCTCCACGGTCGTGACGCTCCCGCTCGCGTTCCTCGCCCTGGTTTTCGGCGGGCTCTCCCCGATGGCCTGCGACTCCTGCTCGGAGGCCGATGCCCACCGGTTCGACGCGGGCTTCGGCACCGCCTGGACCGTTCTGTGCTGCGGCCTCGTGCTGGCGCTGGCCGTGCTGGTCGCGAGCTGGGTGTCCAGCTTCCGCAGGCCACCGGCCGGCGTCTTCCTCGCCGTACTCGCACCCGGAACGGTGTTCGTCGCGTGGGTGATGTTCATGGCCCTGATCGACTGGCCCTGACCCGCCGGACCTGTCCGGCCGCTCCGGCAGAGCACACCCGACAGAAAGCACCGGCATGAAGCGCACGACCGAAGCACTCGCCCGCCTGATCGAGGAGTTCCGCGCCCTGCCCGCAGACAGCGACCGCAGGCGAGAGATCGTCGCGGAGCTGGACGACGACTGCGGCGACGCCGACGTGGCGGCCTTCCTCGTCTCGGTCGTCGCCGACCCGCGGGAGTACGACCTCGCCCGCACCGAGGCCGCCACGCTCCTGCGCCTGTGGCCCCCGGCCGACCCGGCCGGCCGCCACGCGGCCGGGCGGGCGCTGCTGGCCGCCCTGGACGACCCGGAGGAGGACCTCGTCCGCCAGTACGCGGCCCAGGCCCTCGGCCCCTACGCCGACGACCCGGCGGTCCACGAGGCCCTGGCCGCCATCGTGCACGCGGACGACGACCCCCTCGTACGCGACAGCGCCCTCGGCGCCATCAAGGACGCGGGCCCGAGCGATGCCCGTACCGACGTACTGCGCAAGCTGACCCAGGACGCCGACCTCGGCCGGGCGGCGTGCCGCATCCTCGCGGCGTGGGGCCGGAGCCCCGACGCGTAGGACGCGGCGACGGCCGCCCGCCCCCGGGGCCCTACTGGACCCTGAAACTGTCGACGATCAGGTACTCGCCCGTCTTCATGACGCCCTTGAGGGTATGCACGCCAGGGGCCAGCCCGGTCTTGGTGAAGACGGTCTTCTGGTGCACCCGGGTGTCGTTGTGGTTGTCGATCGTGCCCACGGACCGACCGTCGATGAACAGCTCGACCTCGCCCTCGTCGGAGTTGACCTGGGTGATGAGATCGATCGCGGTCCCGTTGAAGGCGAACTCGAAGGAGTCCCCCACGGCCTGGGTGGCGTGCACGTCGTCGGCCCAGCCACCCGCGCCGCCCCGGAACCTGTTCTTCCAGTCCCAGCCGGTGCCGGTGTAGACGACACCGGATGTGTTGTTGATCTGCTCGCCGCCGGCCGGCCTGCGCAGGGTCACCTCGACGGGCGCCTGATTGCGCCAGACCTTCAGCGGGACATCGGCGCCGGGAGCTACCCGGTTGTACACGAGCCAGAAGCTGTCGCGGTCGGTGACCGGCCGGCCGTCGATCTCCCGGATGACGTCATTGGCTCGCAGTCCCTGCCGGTACGCCTCCGAGGTGTTCGGCACGGAAGCCAGGTGCAGGCCGTCGGTGTCGGTCAGCCCGGTGGCCGACTTGATCGCGTCGGAGTAGATCCGTGTCACCGGCACGCCCAGCAGGGGTTCCGGAAGGGCGTCCAGGGTGTCGGTGTCAGGGACCTCCGTGGGCCAGGTGAGCGGCGGCGGGGTGGGCGAGCCCGCCTTCCCGAACCCGTCCATCGCGATGTTGCGGAAGCCGAGCGCCAGGGCGGGCGAGTCGGGCTGGACGGTGTAGTCGAGCTTCGCCGGGTCGGTGAAGGGGGACGCGCCGGTGAACTCCGGGTCGGCGATCACCGAGCGGGTGTCCAGCCCGTTCGCCCGCCAGGCAGCGTCGATGCCCTTCACCGCACCGCCGTTGTTCCAGAACAGGTTGTCATTGATGACGGGCCTGCTCCTGGCCATGTCGACCTGGATCAGGCTGTAGGGGGTATCGGTGACGAAGACGTTCTTCTCGACGACGTCACCGCTGTCCGCGAACCAGACATGGAAGTGCGCGCCGCCGTTGACGAAGACGTTGTTGCGTACGGTCCGGTGGAAGCCCTCGCGCAGCTTGACTCCGCCGTTGAGCAGCAGATTGTCCTCGATGAGGTAGTTCGAGCTGCCGTCGTCGAGATCGATGTCCCAGTGCGAGGAGTGCCGAAACCGGTTGTGGCGGATGACGGTGGTCTCCATCGCGTCCAGCTTCGCGTACGACTTCTTCGTAGCGTCGTCGGCGTTCAGCGGCCAGAAGCGGTCCCGGCCCCAGGAGTTGAAGGGCCCGTGGTCGGAGGTCTCCTTCACGCAGTTGAAGATGTCGTTGTTCTCGATGAGGTGGCCGCCCCAGGTGCCGTCGTTGATGTCGACACAGGCGCGGGGACCGTCATGCAGGGTGTTGCCGTCGACCGTGACACGGCGGCTCATCGATATCTGCACACCGGAGGACTGCTTCTCGAACTGTCCGTTGTCGTGCATGTGGTTGTCGCGGATGCTGATGTCGCGCGGGTAGTTCTCGGTCTTCGGTCCGGGCCGGGTGTCGCTGATGGTCCTGCGCATGTTGTCCCAGGTGGACGGCTCACGGACCGCGTCCGGACTACCGATGACCGCGACGTCGGACGCCCCCGAGTGGCTGAACTCGTTGCCCGAGACGATGTCCTGGCTGTTGTACCCGTCGATCAGGAGCGCGTTGCCGCCGAGCTGGTCGAAGCGCGAGGCGCGTACGGAGACGTTCTCGGTGTTCTTCAGATGGACGGCCGCCGCTCGCGCCAGAGCCCAGTCGCCGAGCTGGAGCTTCTCGTAGGGCGTGTCGAAGAGCGTGCGGTGGGTCCCGGTGAAGGTGAAGCCGGCGAAGGTCAGATGGCGCACGGCGTCGCGCGGCCCGCTGCCCTCCACCCTGATCAGCTCGTTCCGCTCGGCCGTCTCGATGCGGGCCCGGCCGGGATCGACTCCGGCGGGGGGATAGAAGTAAAGCTTTCCGGCGGGCTTGTCGTAGAACCACTCGCCGGGGGCGTCGAGTTCCTCGAAGACGTTCTCGACCATGCGGTACGTGTCGTGCAGGCCGCTGCCCCGGTTGTTGTCGCCGGCCCAGGCCAGCTCGGGTGTGCCGTCCGCCTTCACGCCGGTGACCTCGAAGGAGTTGCCGCCCCACATGCCGTCGTGCAGACCGCGTACCAGTGCCGTCGTCGGATTCTTCCAACGGGCCACGCGCTCGGGGGAGATGGCGTCGGCCGCGTACCCGCCGAGGATCGCCGTGCCCGGATCGTAGTCGGGGTAGCGGGCGAGCGTCTGCCGCCTCCCGTCGAGGAAGAGCCCGTCGAAGTCGAGGCCGGCTCCGATGTCGGCGACCTCGATCTTGCCGGAGTAGGACCGCCAGCGAGGTGCGATCCCCCGACCGCCACTGATGACGACACGCTCACCGGGCGCCGCGAGGTACCGGACGGGGGCCATGGCCGTACCGGAGTCGGCGGTGGTGAAGTTCAGCGTGGACCGCAGCCGGTACGTACCACCGTGCACCACGACATCGACCGGCCGCCTCTCCCGCGCGCCCCTGCCCAGCGACGCGCGGACGGCCTTCTGCGCCCGTTCCAGCGTCCGAAACGGCCTGGTCGCCGAGCCCTTGGCCTTGTCACTGCCGTCGGGCCCGACATGGAAGGTGATGGCCCCGTCGGCCCCGGCGCTCGCGGCGGCCGGCACGGCGGGCACCACCGCCATCCCGATGCCCAGCGCGGCTGTGGCCAGGACCGCGGTCAGCGCTGGGACCGGGGCGTGTGGGCGGGGACTCGAATCCGGGACGGTGCGCACGGGCACTCCTCATCGACAGTCGCGTCGGGTTGGCTCACATCAAAGCCAGGCATCCAATGTCTGCGCCCAACTTCTTCGAGTTTTATGGCGGTTGTCGCGCCGAAAGCTATAAATACATCGGATGACCGTCAAGAGGTTGAACGAAAAAGAGCCCCCGCCCGTCCCGATGTCGGGACGAGCGGGGGCTCACCAGGCCTCAGGCCTCAGGCCTCGTCATGGATCAACGCCGCAGCCGCTGCGCGACCTCCGTCGCCCAGTACGTCAGGATCATCTGCGCACCCGCGCGCCGGATCCCGGTCAGGCTCTCCAGAATGGCCGCGTCCCGGTCGATCCAGCCACGCTCCGCAGCCGCCTCGATCATCGCGTACTCACCGCTGATCTGGTACGCGGCGACCGGCACGTCCACCGAGTCGGCGACCTTCGCGAGGATGTCGAGGTACGGCCCGGCCGGCTTGACCATGACCATGTCGGCGCCCTCCGCCAGGTCGAGCGCCAGCTCGCGCAGCGACTCACGAGCGTTCGCCGGGTCCTGCTGGTACGTCTTGCGGTCGCCCTTGAGCGAGGAACCCACGGCCTCACGGAACGGCCCGTAGAACGCCGAGGAGTACTTCGCGGTGTACGCGAGGATCGAGACGTCCTCGTGCCCGGTCTGGTCCAGCGCGTCCCGGACGACACCGACCTGGCCGTCCATCATGCCGCTCGGGCCCACCACATGGGCGCCCGCGTCGGCCTGGACCTGGGCCATCTCGGCGTACCGCTCCAGCGTCGCGTCGTTGTCGACCCGGCCGTCCTCCGTCAGCACACCGCAGTGGCCGTGGTCGGTGTACTCGTCCAGGCACAGGTCCGACATGACGACGAGATCGTCACCGACCTCCGCGCGCACCGCCCGCAGCGCGACCTGGAGGATGCCGTCCGGGTCGGTGCCCGCCGTGCCCCGGGCGTCCTTCTTCTCGCCCGCCGGCACGCCGTAGAGCATGATCCCGGAGACCCCGGCCGACACCGCGTCGACGGCGGCCTTCCGCAGGGTGTCCAGGGTGTGCTGCTGCACGCCGGGCATGGCCGAGATGGCGACCGGGGCGTCGATGCCCTCGCGCACGAACGCGGGCAGGATCAGATCCGCCGGGTCGAGCCGTGTCTCGGCGACCATCCGCCGCATCGTCGGGGTCGTCCGCAGCCGCCGGGGGCGGGAGCCGGGGAAGTTTCCGTACACAGTCATCCTTCGAGATTAGACCCGCACACATCACCGTCTTACCGACACCTGTGCCGGAAAAAGACCGCGAAACGGGCAGGGGCCCGGCTGCCGAAGCAACCGGGCCCCTCACACTCTTCGACCTCTTCTTCGACCGAGCAGGTCAGGTCGTCGTACGACGCCGCCGCGCACCGGGACGGCGCTCGCTCGGCCGCGTCACCGGATCGCCGGCCTCCTTCGCCGCCTCCCGGCGCCGGGCGCCGAACTCGGCGAGCGCCTGGGCCAGCTTGTGCACCGACGGCTCCGGGGAGAGGACGTCGACGCGCAGTCCGTGCTCCTCGGCGGTCTTCGCCGTCGCCGGGCCGATACACGCGATGACGGTCACGTTGTGCGGCTTGCCCGCGATGCCGACCAGGTTCCGCACGGTCGACGACGAGGTGAAGAGCACCGCGTCGAAGCCGCCGCCCTTGATCGCCTCACGCGTGTCGGCGGGCGGCGGAGAGGCGCGGACCGTGCGGTACGCGGTGACGTCGTCGACCTCCCAGCCCAGCTCGATGAGCCCGGCCACCAGCGTCTCGGTGGCGATGTCGGCACGCGGCAGGAAGACCCGGTCGATCGGGTCGAAGACCGGGTCGTACGGCGGCCAGTCCTCCAGCAGACCGGCGGCGGACTGCTCGCCGGAAGGCACCAGGTCCGGCTTCACACCGAAGTCGACCAGCGCGGCGGCGGTCTGCTCGCCGACGGCCGCGACCTTGATCCCTGCGAAGGCACGGGCGTCGAGCCCGTACTCCTCGAACTTCTCCCGGACGGCCTTCACGGCATTGACGCTGGTGAAGGCGATCCACTCGTAGCGGCCCGTGACCAGGCCCTTGACCGCGCGCTCCATCTGCTGGGGCGTACGGGGCGGCTCGACGGCGATCGTCGGGACCTCGTGCGGCACGGCGCCGTAGGAACGAAGCTGGTCGGAGAGCGACGCGGACTGCTCCTTCGTACGCGGCACGAGAACCTTCCAGCCGAACAGCGGCTTGGACTCGAACCACGCGAGCTGGTCGCGCTGGGCGGCGGAGCTGCGCTCACCGACCACGGCTATGACGGGCCGGTGCCCCTCCGGCGACGGCAGGACCTTCGCCTGCTTCAGGACCTGGGCGATCGTCCCGAGGGTCGCCGTCCAGGTGCGCTGGCGGGTCGTCGTACCGGCGACCGTCACGGTCAGCGGGGTGTCGGGCTTGCGGCCCGCCGAGACCAGCTCACCGGCGGCCGCGGCCACCGAGTCGAGCGTCGTCGAGATGACGGCCGTGGCATCGCTCGCGCCGACCTCGGTCCAGCAACGGTCGGAGGCGGTACGGGCGTCGACGAACCTGACGTCCGCGCCCTGCGCGTCACGCAGCGGCACACCGGCGTACGCGGGCACGCCCACGACATTGGCGACACCCGGCACGACCTCGAAGGGAATGCCGGCGGCGGCGCAGGCGAGCATCTCGGCACCGGCGTTCCCGTCCAGTCCCGGGTCGCCGGAGACGGCACGCACGACCCGCCTGCCGCCCCTCACCGCCTCCATGACAAGATTGGCCGCGTCCCTGAGAACGGGAACACCGGCGGCTGCTGACTGCGCGTCAACAACCGCCAGCTCAGGCGTGCTTACGCTTGCCCGCGCATGGCAGCGAACGACGCCGAGGACGTCCGGCTCGGCGACAAGGACGTCCGCGCTCGCGAGCGCCTCGACAGCGCGCAGAGTCAGCAGTCCCGGGTCGCCGGGACCGGCGCCGAGGAAGGTGACGTGCCCTTGTGCGGACAGGGCCGGAAAGTCGGTTGCGGCGTGGCCGGTGGGGCTCAAAGTGCTCGCTCCCCCATAAGACCGGCCGCACCCTTGGCAAGCATCTCGGCCGCGAGCTCGCGACCGAGAGCCGCCGCGTCGTCCTGCGACGTGGGGACGGGACCGGTGGTGGACAGCTGCACCAGCGAGGAACCGTCGGTGGAACCGACGACACCGCGCAGGCGCAGTTCGTTGACAGCCTGTCCGTCGACCAGGAGGTCGGCCAACGCACCCACAGGTGCGGAGCAACCGGCCTCCAGGGCGGCGAGCAGGGCACGCTCGGCGGTCACGGCGGCCCGGGTGTACGGGTCGTCGAGCTCGGCGAGCGCGGCGGCGAGGTCGGCGCTGCTCGCAGCGCACTCGATCGCCAGTGCTCCCTGGCCGGGAGCGGGCAGGACGGTGTCGACCGACAGGAAGTCGGTCACCTCACCGGTCCGGCCGAGGCGGCTGAGCCCGGCCGCGGCGAGTACCACCGCGTCCAGCTCACCGCTCCGGACAAATCCGATACGCGTATCGACGTTCCCGCGGATCGCCACGGTCTCGATGTCGAGACCGTGGTTACGGGCGTACGCGTTGAGCTGCGCCATGCGGCGCGGCGAGCCGGTACCGATGCGGGCGCCGGACGGCAGCTGCTCGAAGGTCAGCCCGTCCCGCGCCACCAGTACGTCGCGCGGGTCCTCGCGCACCGGCACCGCGGCCAGCACGAGGCCCTCGGGCTGGGCGGTCGGCAGGTCCTTGAGCGAGTGGACGGCGAAGTCCACCTCGCCGCGCAGCAGCGCGTCGCGCAGCGCCGCGACGAACACACCGGTGCCGCCGATCTGCGCGAGGTGCTCCCGCGAGGTGTCGCCGTACGTGGTGATCTCGACGAGCTCGACGGCGCGCCCGGTCACCTCGCTGACCGCGTCGGCGACGAGGCCTGACTGCGCCATGGCGAGCTTGCTGCGCCGGGTGCCCAGCCTCAGCGGCTTGTCGGCCCCCGCGCCCAGGGGTGAGTTGTCGGTCATGACCGCCCTCGATTCGGGTCGTTCAGGTCTGCCCGGGAGACGGCGGCGACCGTCTGCGGGTCGAGGTCGAAGAGTTCCCGCAGCGCATCGGCGTACCCGGCGCCGCCGGGCTCGCTGGCGAGCTGCTTGACCCGCACGGTGGGCGCGTGCAGGAGCTTGTCGACGACGCGGCGCACGGTCTGCGAGATCTCGGCGCGCTGCTTCTCGTCCAGGTCGGGGAGGCGTCCGTCGAGCCGCGCGATCTCGCCCGCGACCACTCCGGCGGCCATCGTGCGCAGGGCGACGACGGTCGGGGTGATGTGGGCGGCGCGCTGGGCGGCGCCGAAGGCGGCGACCTCGTCGGAGACGATGGTGCGCACCTGGTCCACATCGGCGGCCATCGGGGCGTCCGCAGACGCCTCCGCGAGCGACTCGATGTCGACGAGGCGCACACCGTCGAGCCGGGCCGCCCCGCCGTCGATGTCGCGCGGCATGGCGAGGTCGAGCAGGGCCAGGCGCACGGGGCCGGTGCCCTGCGCGGGCACGGTGGCCCGGCGGACGGCCTGGCGCACCGCACCGGCGCTGCCGTTCTCCACCCAGGCGGCGTGCCGGTCGACATCGGTGGGGGCGGGCACCGCGGGCGCGGCGGCGGGCGTCTCGACGGCGTCGGCGACGTCCAGGCCGAGCGCCTCGGCGACGGCCTCGGCGGTCAGCACGAGACCGGTCGCGCCGGTGCACGAGACGACGACGTCGGCACGTGTCAGTTCGTCGCAGACCGCGGCCATCTCCACGGCGCGGGCGGCCACGCCCGTACCCCCGGGTTGGGCCAGGATCTCGACGAGCCGGTCGGCACGGGCCCGGGTCCGGTTGGCGACGACGATCTCGGCGACACCGGTGCGGGCCAAGGTGGCGGCGGCGAGCGAGGACATCGAGCCCGCGCCGATCACCAGGGCGCGCTTGCCCCGGGCCCAGTCGGCGACGTCCGCGCCGGCCGCGAGCTGTTCCAGACCGAAGGTGACGAGCGACTGCCCGGCCCGGTCGATCCCGGTCTCGCTGTGGGCCCGCTTGCCGACCCGCAGGGCCTGCTGGAACAGGTCGTTCAGCAGCCGGCCCGCGGTATGGAGCTCCTGCCCCAGCGCCAGCGCGTCCTTGATCTGGCCGAGGATCTGGCCCTCGCCGACGACCATCGAGTCCAGCCCGCACGCCACCGAGAAGAGGTGGTGGACGGCCCGGTCCTCATAGTGCACATAGAGATACGGAGTGAGCTCGTCCAGACCGACGCCGCTGTGCTGGGCGAGGAGCGTGGACAGCTCGGCGACGCCCGCGTGGAACTTGTCCACGTCGGCGTACAGCTCGATGCGGTTGCAGGTGGCCAGCACGGCGGCCTCGACCGCGGGCTCCGCGGCAAGGGTGTCCTGGAGCAGCTTGGCCTGCGTCTCAGCAGCCAGCGAGGCCCGCTCCAGTACGGAGACGGGGGCGCTGCGGTGGCTCAGCCCTACGACAAGAAGACTCATGCCGGCATCACGGCGGGCATGTCCCCGTCGGGTCCCTTCCGGCTGCCGGAGGCCGAGCGCACCGGGGGTGCGGCCGGGTCCGAGCTGCTCTCGGCGGTGTCCTCGCCGGCCTTGCGCTGCTCGTGGAAGGCGAGGATCTGGAGTTCGATGGAGAGGTCGACCTTGCGCACGTCCACTCCGTCGGGCACGGACAGCACGGTCGGCGCGAAGTTCAGGATGGAGGTGACGCCCGCGGCGACGAGGCGGTCGCAGACCTGCTGAGCGGCACCGGCCGGGGTCGAGATGACACCGATCGACACGCCGTTGTCGCCGACGATCTTCTCCAGTTCGTCGGCGTGCTGGACGGGAATCCCGGCGACCGGTGTTCCGGCCATCGCGGGGTCGGCGTCGATCAGCGCGGCGACCCGGAAACCACGGGAGGCGAAACCGCCGTAGTTGGCGAGCGCGGCGCCGAGGTTACCGATACCGACGATCACGACCGGCCAGTCCTGGGTGAGCCCGAGTTCGCGGGAGATCTGGTAGACGAGATACTCGACGTCGTACCCGACACCGCGCGTCCCGTACGAGCCGAGGTAGCTGAAGTCCTTGCGCAGCTTGGCGGAATTGACCCCCGCCGCCGCGGCGAGCTCCTCGGACGAGACCGTGGGTACCGAGCGCTCGGAGAGCGCGGTCAGTGCGCGCAGATACAGCGGAAGTCGGGCGACGGTGGCCTCGGGAATTCCTCGGCTACGGGTCGCCGGTCGGTGAGTTCGGCCAGTTGCCACGGTGCTCCTGCGGGATGAGCGGGGCTGCAGGCGGCCGTATTTCCCAAGACCGCCCCGTCGAATGCAGGCTATGTCTTTGTGAACGCGTGCACAAAGATAGTGTCCGTTTTGTCCGGTCAAAGTGACCGGGGTCACGCACATTCGTCGTGCGATCCCGGAACCAAGGATCGCATCAGCCCGTTGCAGGCCCGAAGGGGGCAAAGCGGCACACACTCCTCACAGCCACTCCCCCGAGAGCACTCAAAACGCCCACGATGGTAACCGGCTTTCGCTCACGAACGCAGTGCCCGGCGCAGCCTCACCGGGTCCACCCGCCAGAACGTGTGCTGTTCGTCATCGATCAGCACCACCGGAATCTGCTCCCAGTACTCCCGGTACAGCTCCTCGTCCCGGGAGATGTCCTTCTCCTCCCAGGATGCGCCGGTCTCCTCGCACACCTCCCGCACCACCTGCCTCGCGTCGTCACAGAGATGACATCCGGGCTTCCCGACCAGGGTCACCACGCGTTCCGTGGGCTTCTTCTTCGTACGTCGCAACAAGGCGCTCATGCCTTCATTCTGCGCCGGGAGAGGAACTGCTCCCTCCTTGATCCGGTACGCCCGGAATCACCCGTTCAACAGATCGGCGGTCAAGAGTTCACGCCGCGGCATCCCGGCAGGTCGGGAAGGGCCGAACCGACTGGCTATGCTCACGACATGGCCGCTCTTGGATGGCTCACACCACGTAGGCGCCCCGCGACAGCACGGAGTGTGCTGGCCGGCGAGGCAGCAGCTGAGGCAGCGCGGAAATCCACCTTCCCCGACGATCGGCCCTCCGGCGCCGAACAGGGCGCCTCCGCGAAGGCGGAGGCCGAGGAAGCGCCCTTCCCCGTCGTCGGCGACGAGCGGGCCGCCGCCTTCTTCGACCTGGACAACACCGTCATGCAGGGCGCGGCGATCTTCCACTTCGGCCGCGGCCTGTACAAGCGGAAGTTCTTCCAGCGCCGCGAGCTGACCCGGTTCGCCTGGCAGCAGGCCTGGTTCAGACTGGCGGGCGTCGAGGACCCGGAGCACATGCAGGACGCCCGCGACAGTGCCCTGTCCATCGTCAAGGGCCACCGCGTCTCGGAGCTGATGTCCATCGGCGAGGAGATCTACGACGAGTACATGGCCGACCGCATCTGGCCCGGCACCCGTGCCCTCGCCCAAGCCCACCTCGACGCCGGACAGCGCGTCTGGCTGGTCACCGCCGCCCCGGTGGAGACCGCCACGATCATCGCCCGCCGGCTCGGCCTGACCGGCGCGCTCGGCACGGTCGCCGAATCCGTCGGCGGCGTCTACACCGGCCGCCTGGTCGGCGAGCCGCTGCACGGCCCCGCGAAGGCCGAGGCGGTCCGCGCCCTGGCCGCCGCCGAGGGCCTGGACCTCGACCGCTGCGCGGCGTACAGCGATTCGCACAACGACATCCCGATGCTGTCCCTGGTCGGACACCCGTACGCGATCAATCCGGACGCCAAGCTCCGCAAGCACGCCCGCGCGCTCGACTGGCGGCTGCGGGACTACCGGACGGGCCGCAAGGCGGCCAAGGTCGGCATCCCGGCCGCGGCCGGCGTGGGCGCCATCGCGGGCGGCACCGCCGCCGCCGTCGCCCTGCACCGCCGCCGCCGCTGACGCGCCCCCGTCCCGCCCGGCCCCGCCGCGGGCCGGGCGAAGGGCTGTCCCGTAGCCACGCCCGGACCCCCGCGGCCGATCGTTACCCCTTACCCACCGACCGCTCCGGCCAGTCGTCCTGCTCTCGCACGACCACAACCCGTCGCGCCGATAGACAGATCACGAAGTAACTCGATCAACAAACGGTCACGATGTGCTACTTGATGCGTCGTTTAGTCGCTACAGAAACGACGTAATCGGTGATTTGAGCAACTGGGTGTAGCACTGCCTGTACGAAGCGTTATTCTCCTCAGACGCATTCCGGAACCCACCACTCGCTACGACGAGTGACGGTTTCGCACTGAACGTGATGGAAGCTCTGCCTCTGGGAGTCCCGTGTACCCACACGTCGGGGTTGACACCTCGGGCCTGGCTACGCTGCGCGCAACGGTCGCCGACCGCTTGCGCGGCTTCGTCCCCACCGCGTACGCCGTACCCGCATTTGCCACCCCTGCACCTGTCGGCCCTTGCTATGCCATGGCCGAACGCGGTGCGGCGGTCGGAAGACGCAGCAACCGCGGCGCAACGACCACG
This sequence comes from Streptomyces sp. NPDC058240, assembly GCF_042882135.1. Lineage (NCBI taxonomy): Bacteria > Bacillati > Actinomycetota > Actinomycetes > Kitasatosporales > Streptomycetaceae > Streptomyces > Streptomyces sp. NPDC058240. The sequence continues at coordinate 9,078 of NZ_JBHVWT010000005.1, read as the reverse complement.
TCCACCGTTCGTCGGCCGACCGCCGACAGTGACAGCGCGCGCATGATGGATCTCGTCGAGCGCGCACAGGCCGGCGAGGCCGACGCCTTCGGCCGCCTCTACGACCAGTACAGCGACACCGTCTACCGCTACATCTACTACCGCGTGGGCGGCAAGGCGACGGCGGAGGATCTCACGAGCGAGACCTTCCTGCGCGCCCTGCGCCGCATCTCCACCTTCACCTGGCAGGGTCGCGACTTCGGCGCCTGGCTGGTCACCATCGCCCGCAACCTGGTCGCCGACCACTTCAAGTCCAGCCGCTTCCGGCTGGAAGTGACCACCGGCGAAATGCTCGACGCCAACGAGGTCGAACGCAGTCCCGAGGACTCCGTCCTGGAGTCCCTCTCCAACGCCGCGCTCCTGCAGGCCGTGCGCCGGCTCAACCCCCAGCAGCAGGAGTGCGTGACCCTGCGCTTCCTCCAGGGCCTCTCGGTCGCCGAGACCGCCCGGGTCATGGGCAAGAACGAGGGCGCGATCAAGACCCTGCAGTACCGCGCCGTCCGCACGCTGGCCCGGCTCCTCCCGGACGATGCCCGCTGACCCCACCCCCGGCCGAATCACGCTCGGCAACACGTTCGTCACACACTGGTCCGATCATCCTTAGTGCGTAACCCAAGTGCCGCGCTCCTCGTTGTGCCGGTTGCAGGCCCCCTGTCGTCACCCCGTGTCCGCCGACACTCACTCATTCGTGTGGAAGCGCTCAAGGTGTGCAACCTTCCGGACCCCCAGGGGAGTCGACCGTCATGACGAGAGGAGGTGCCGCCAGTGATCGCAAACGTTTCGGCACACCGGCGGGCGAACGCCTTCGCCCAGGCCCTGGAGGAGCAGTCGCTCCGCGGTGCGGCGGCCGCACAGCCCGAGGAATCGGCCGAACCGGCCGACCACGGACCGCTGCTGGCCCTGGCGAACGGCCTCGGCGAGGTACCGCGGCCGGAGTTGGACCCCGAGGTCAAAGTGGTGCAGCGAGCCCAGCTCGTCGCCGCCATGGAGGCCATGCTCACCGAGGGCGGTGCGTCCGCGGGCCCTACGGTGCCCGAACAGCGCGCCAAGGGAGCCCACCGGGCCTCACCGCTCCGGAAACTGCGACCGCGTTCACGCTGGACGAAGGGCCTCGCGGCCGGCGGACTCACCGTCGGTGTGGCAGCGGGAGCCTTCGGCGGAGTGGCCGCTGCCAGTTCCGACGCCCTGCCGGGTGATTCGCTGTACGGGCTCAAGCGCGGCATGGAGGACATCCACCTCGGCATGGCCAGCGGCGACGCCGACCGCGGCGAGGTCTACCTCGACCAGGCGTCGACCAGGCTCAACGAGGCCCGCCGGCTGATGGAGCGCGCCCGCTCCGGCGCCCTGGACCACGAACAGCTCGGCGAGGTCAGGCGCACGCTCAACGGCATGACGCACGACGCCAGCGAGGGCCACCGCCTGCTCCACTCCGCCTACCAGCAGAACGGCGCCATCGGCCCCATCCAGACCCTGGACTCCTTCTCCCGCTCGCACCGCGAGAGCTGGAGCAGCCTCCGCGACCGGCTGCCCGTACAGCTGACGGACGTCGGCGACCAGGTCAGCTCGGTCTTCGACGCCATAGACGAAGAGGTCCAGCCGCTGCAGTCGCTGCTCCCCCGCACCCCGGACAGCAGCGGCGGCGCCCAGCAGTCGTACACGGGGGAACAGGGCACGCACCCCTCGCGCACGGCCCCCTCGGCGCCCACGTCACCGGAGGCCTCACACGGCCGTCCGGGCAACAACACCTCGCCCCACCCGTCGGGATCGGGCAGCGCCCCGGCCGAGGGCCTGATCGCCGGCGGCACGGACGGCCTCCTCGGCACCCCGCCCCCGGGCACGATCCCGTCCACCGACGGCCGGGTCAGCGCCCCGCCCACCCCGGACGTCACCCTCCCGCCGCTCCTCCCCGGCCTGCTCCCGGGCCTGGGGATCAACGGCGAGGACCTGAACGACTAGCGCCACCTCGAACGGATGGGGGCGGGCTCACCGAGCCCGCCCCCATCCGCGTATCGGCGCACCCCTCAGAAGAACACCGACCTCCGCTGCACCAGCAGCTTGTACAGCGTGTGCTGGATCTGCTCCCGCACCTGATCCGTCAGATTGAACATCAGCATCGGATCCTCCGCCGCCTCCATCGGATACCCGCTCGTGGAGATCGGCTCCCCGAACTGGATCGTCCACTTCGTCGGCAGCGGCACCGCCCCGAGCGGCCCGAGCCAGGGAAACGTCGGCGTGATCGGGAAGTACGGAAACCCCAGCAACCGCGCCAGCGTCTTCGAGTTGCCGATCATCGGGTAGATCTCCTCCGCCCCCACGATCGAGCACGGAATGATCGGCACCCCGGCCCGCAGCGCCGTGGACACGAACCCGCCCCGCCCGAAGCGCTGCAGCTTGTACCGCTCCCCGAACGGCTTCCCGATGCCCTTGAACCCCTCCGGCATCACCCCGACGACCTCGCCCCGCCGCAGCAGCCGCTCGGCGTCCTCCGCACAGGCCAGCGTGTGCCCGGCCTTGCGGGCCAGCTCGTTCACCACCGGCAGCATGAAGACGAGATCGGCGGCCAGTAGCCGCAGATGACGGCCCGCCGGATGGTTGTCGTGCACGGCGACCTGGAGCATCAGCCCATCGAGCGGCAGTGTCCCCGAGTGGTTGGACACGATCAGCGCCCCGCCCTCGGAGGGGATGTTCTCGATGCCCTTCACCTCGACCCGGAAGTACTTCTCGTACACCGGCCGGAGCATCGACATCAGGACCTGATCGGTCAGCTCCTCGTCGTACCCGAACTCGTCGACGTCGTAGTCGCCCGTGACCCGCCGCCGCAGGAACGCGAGCCCGCCGGCGATCCGCCGGTCCCAGCCGCCGCGCTCGTCCCGTCCCAGGGGCTGCCCGGCCCTCTCCGGCTCCTCCTGCGGCTTCGAGGCATCCTGCTGCCCCGGAAGGGCGCTCACGGCCGCGGTCCCCAGCACAGAGGCCGCCGCGGGCCCCTGGCCCCGGCCGCCGCCCCCTGCGGACCGGCGCCGTGCGGGCCGCCCTGAACCGCCCGTCCGCGAACGGTCGTCGTCGAACGGAATGACCTTGGCATCCGCCATCGTCGATGCGCTCCTCTACCTGGCGCTGTGGGTCGGCTCGGTGTCGCCGGCCCCGGTGGTCCCCGGATCGCCGCCCGCCCCGGCGAACGGCACGGCGGCCAGTCTGTCGACCGCCCTGCCCACCGCCTCGGGCGGTAGCAGTCCGGGCCCCTGACTGCGCGCGAACTCCGCGAACGTCTCCGCGGTACTGAACCGGGGGTGGAAGCCGAGGGTCTCGCGCATCTGGACCGTGGAGACCACCCGGCCATGGGTGAGCAGCCGGATCTGCTCCGGCGAGAAGTCCGTCATGCCGACCGTACGCAACGCCTGGCCGACCCAGGTGACCGCGGGCAGCAGCAACGGCACCGTCGGCCGCCCCAACCGCCGCGAGCACTGCGAGAGCAGCAGCACCCCCTCCCCGGCGATATTGAACGTGCCGCTGTTCAGCGTCCCGCGCCGCGGCTCGCCCGACGCGACGCCCAGTACGTCGACGACATCGTCCTCGTGCACGAACTGAAGCCTCGGGTCGTATCCGAACACCGTCGGCAGAACCGACAGCGACAGATAGTCGGCGAGCGGCGAATCGGCCCGGGGGCCCAGGATGTTCGCGAACCTGAGCACGCACACGGCCACATCCGGCCGACGGCGCGCGAAGCCCCGCACGTACCCCTCGACCTCCACCACGTCCTTGGCGAAGCCCCCGCTGGGCAGGGACTTGGGCGGGGTGGTCTCGGTGAAGACCGCCGGATCGCGCGGCGCCGAGCCGTACACATTCGTACTGGACTTGACCACCAGCCGCCGCACGCTCGGCGCCTTCTGGCAGGCGCCGAGCAGCTGCATGGTGCCGATGACGTTGGTCTCCTTGACCGTCGTCCGGCCACCCGTGCCGACCGCCTTGGCCGAGACGTCCAGATGCACCACCGTGTCGACGGAGTGCTCGGCGAGGACTCGGGCGATCGCGGGCTGGCGGATGTCCGCCGTCACGAAATCGGCGTCGCCCAACTCGTGTGCGGGCGTGACCGCGTCGACGGCGATCACCCGGTCCACGCCCGGATCACGCTGGATGCGCCGCACGAAGCGGCCTCCCAGCTGCCGGGCCGCTCCCGTGACCAGCACGACCTTCCCCAAGATCAGCGCCTTCCGTCGAAAGGTTTCCCCTGGCCGTCACCGTAGCGGGTGGATGTTGCCCTGTGATGACCGCGCGGCGGCCTTCCCCGAAGTCTTTGGCCCGAATGCCCTTCGGCCCGAATGCGGGTCGCTGCCCCCACAACGCGCCGCAGCCCTCCCGCCGGATCGGCGGGAGGGCTGCGGATTCACGAACTGCGTTCGCCTACTTCTTGTTGCGACGCTGAACGCGCGTGCGCTTGAGCAGCTTGCGGTGCTTCTTCTTGGCCATCCGCTTGCGCCGCTTCTTGATAACAGAGCCCACGACTACCCTCGCTCACTTCTTCTTCACTGGTGCGGGGCGTCTGGGCCCACACGACCTACGTCGGCCTAGCCTACCCGCCAGCGCGTGAGGGGCGTAATCCGAGGTGAACCTCAGGCGGACTCCACCCCCACAAAGGACTCGCGGAGATACTCGTGAACCGCTTGCTCCGGAACCCGGAAGGACCTGCCCACCCGGATCGCCGGCAGATGACCGCTGTGCACCAAGCGGTACACGGTCATCTTCGACACTCTCATGACCGAGGCGACTTCCGCCACGGTCAGAAACTTGACCTCGTTGAGAGGCCTCTCGCTGCCAGCAGCCATGACCCACCTGTACCTTCCGCACGAGACGCGCACCGGCTTCCCCTCCGGTGACTCTTCGTCGTTGTGCGCTCACTCCCCAGGTTAGGGGCGGGTGATGCGAGTGGGGAAGAGGGGAGGCGATCGGCCGCCTACCGTGACAGAAACGCCCGATTGAGTACATAGCGCGTGAGCGGCCGGTAGTACGCGGACGGCACGGCGTCATCGAGCGGAACGGCCACCGCCACCCGCCCCTCGGCCTCCCCGACGAACAGCGCGGGATCGTCCGTATCGGCCAGGCCGATCGCCTCAATGCCCAGCTGACCTGCCCCGCAGACCCACCCGTGGTCCCCGACGACCAGTTCCGGCAGCCGCCCGCGACCCTCTGCGGCCGCCTCCAGAACGACCCTGACCGGCAGCGGGGAATGGGTATGTGCGCCGGTGTCACCACCGGCGGACCGCACGCCGGGTTCGCGCACCATCGCGACTCCTCGTACGTAATCGAGGCTGCACGTGCGTACGCCGAACCGGGTCGTTATGTCGATACATCGCCCCTGCGCGGGAGTGAGTACGCGGCACCCGGCCGCCGACATGGCGTCTGCCAGCGCTGCGTAGAAACCGAGCAGCCGGTGCGGATGACCGGTCCCGAACAGCACCGGCGCCCGCCGGACCGCGGCATGCGACAACCGCTCGGCGAATGCGTCCAGACCTGCCAGGGTCCGCTCCGGATCGATCACATCAGGCCCCGAGACATGAGCGGGATCGTCCGAAACCCCGCACCTGTCGGCCATCAGACGAAGCAGATCGAGCTCCTTCCAGCCCCGCCCGGGGACGAGGCCGAGCGTCACCCGCGGGTCCCTGGCCGCGAAGAGCCGATAGCTCCGCAGACTCGCTTCCCGCGAGGTGGCCACGGGCCCGGCCAGCCGGGCCGCAAGCAGATGCGCACGCAGCGCTCCGGTGCTCAACACCCCACCGATGCTCCCCCAATCACCCGGACGGAGGGCCGGAAGCCGGGTTACGCCCCACAGTTGGCGTAACCATTACGCGCCACCGCACGGAAACGTCCGCGCCACGACCACCCCCGCCCGGATCAGGCCAGCAGACCCCGCAACGGAAACGCCGCCCGCCGCGTCGCCAGCACCGCCTGGTCCAGCCGGTCGGCGGGGTCGTACCCCTCCTCCCACGACTTCCAGGAAGGAGTACGCCCGTCCGTCATCCGGGCCGGCCCCAACTGCCGGGTCCGGGCATAGACCTCGTCCCGCCACGACGACGGAATCACCGACTCCGGGTCCACCGGAGCATGCGCGGCGATCCCCACCAGATGCGTCCAGGACCGCGGCACCACATCGACCACCGCGTAACCGCCCCCGCCGAGGGCCACCCAGCGCCCGCCCTCCACGTACTCATGGGCGAGATCGTGACAGGCCGACATCACCGCGCGCTGCGCGTCCAGCGACACCGCGAAATGGGCGAGCGGATCCTCGAAATGCGTATCGGCCCCGTGCTGGCTCACCAGCACCTGCGGCCGGAAGTCCGCCAGCAGCTCCGGCACCACCGCGTGGAACGCCCGCAGCCACCCCGCGTCCCCCGTACCGGCCGGCAGCGCCACATTCACCGCACTGCCCTCACCCGCCCCGGAGCCGGTCTCCTCCGGCCAACCGGTCTGCGGGAAGAGCGTCCGCGGGTGCTCGTGCAGCGAGACGGTCAGGACCCGCGGGTCCTCCCAGAACGCCGCCTGCACCCCGTCACCGTGGTGCACGTCCACATCGATGTACGCGACCCGCTCGGCACCCAGCTCCAGCATCCGCGCGATCGCGAGCGCCGGGTCGTTGTAGATGCAGAACCCCGCCGCACCGCCCGGCATGGCATGGTGCAGCCCGCCCGTGAAGTTCACGGCATGCGAGGTGTCCCCGCGCCACACCGCCTCGGCCGCCGCCACCGACTGCCCGGCGATCAGCGCCGACACCTCGTGCATCCCCGAGAACGCCGGATCGTCCACCGTCCCGAGCCCGTAGCGCTGATCGGCCCGCTTCGGATCCGCCGACGCGGCACGCACCGCGGCCACGTAGTCCTCGCGGTGCACCAGCCGCAGCGTGGACTCCCCGGCGGGCTTGGCGGCCACCACATCCACCGCGCCGTCGAGCCCGAACGCCCGGACCAGCCCCATCGTCAGGGCGAGTCTGACGGGGTCCATCGGATGACTTTCCCCGAAGTCGTATCCCGTTACTGCGTCATCCCACATCAACTGTGCGCGGCCGCTCATGCCCGCCACCGTATCGGGCGGACTCCGCGCCGAACGACTTGGCGTACACCAGCGTCGCGAGCACCAGCACCATCGGTACGAGCATCGCCCCCCGATAGCTCCAGGCGTCCCCGAGCGCCCCCACCAGCGGTGATCCCACCAGGAATCCCACGTAGTTGAAGACATTCAGCCGCGCGACGGCCGTATCGCTCGCCCCGGGGAACATCCGCCCGGCAGCGGCGAACGTCTGCGGCACGATCACGCAGAGCCCGAGCCCGAGCATGGTGAACCCGAGCATCCCGGTCCACGCCCCACCGGCCAGCGCCACCACCCCGAACCCGGCAGCGGCCAGCACGCTCCCGGACCGCACCACGGCCACCGCCCCGAACCGCCGCACCCCGAAGTCCCCGACGGCCCGCCCCAGCAGCGTCGTCACCATGTAGACGTTGTACGGAACGGTCGACAGCTGCTCCGAGCTCCCCAGCACGTCCTGCAGATACTTGGCGCTCCAGTTGGAGACCGTCGAGTCCCCGATGTACGCGAAGCTCATCACCAGACAGAGCGGCATCAGCAGCTTGAAGGAGACCGAGGCCGCCGCCCCCTTGCCCTGCGACTCCCCCGGGTCCGCCTCCGCCGACGCGCCCTCGGCATACCACCGGCTCCCGATGAACGCGACGGGCAGCAGCACGACGACCGCCGGCAGGTAGGAGACCAGCAGCGAAAGGTCCCAGTGCGCCCCGGCCCACGCCATGGACGCCCCGGCGATCCCGCCCAGGCTGTACGCGGCGTGGAACCCGAGCATGATGGAACGCCCGTACGCCCGCTGGAGGCTGACCCCCATCATGTTCATGGAGGCGTCGAGCGCCCCGACGGACAGCCCGAACACGCCCAGCGCCAGGGCCGCCTCCCACAGCGCGTTCCCGGCCCCGGCACCGAGCAGCGCGAGCATCACGACGGGCTGGGCCCATCGCAGCACGACCCTGGGCCGCACCCGCGCGACCACCTTCTCGGTGACCACGCTGCCCGCTCCGGCCAGGATGGGCACCGCGGCCAGGAAGACGGGCAACAGCCCGTCGGATATCCCGTACCGGTCCTGAATGGCGGGAATCCGCGTCACCAGCAGCGCGAAGGTGACTCCCTGCACGAAGAAACTCAGCGCGAGGGAGGCCCTGCCGTGCCGCAAACGAGCATCTGTCATGGCCGCGAGCGTAAGGCCAGTCTCTACCCGTGGGTAGATGGATCAGGCGAGCAATTCCCGGAGTTGGCCCATGTCGGAGAAGTGCCCGTTCACCCCGGGGAGCCGGTCCGCCGGCATCATCGACGTAAACCCGTACACATCCATCCCCGCGGCCCTGGCCGCCTCCACTCCGAGCGGGCTGTCCTCGATGACGACGCACCGCTCGGGAGGGACCCCCATCCGCTCGGCGGCGAGCAGGAACAGATCCGGCGCCGGCTTTCCCTGCCCCACGTCCTCCGCGCTGAAGATCCACTCCTCCTCGAACCACTGGTCGAGCCCGGTCTTGCGATGCCCGACCCGGATCCGCTCATGGCTGCCGGAGGACGCGACACAGTACGGAACCCCGTCGGCGACAAGCTTCCCCAGCACGTCCTCGACCCCCGCCACCGGTTCCAGCTCCTGCTCGAACGCGGCGAAGATCCGCGAGTGCAGCGTCGCGTCGAAGTCCGAGGGCAGCTTCTCCCCGGTCCTTTCCTCGACGAGATCGTGCACCCGGTGCACGGCGGCCCCCATGTAGTCCCGAAGACTCTCCTGGTACGAGGTGGGGTGACCGAGCTCCGTGAGGTACTCGGCCAGGATGGTGTTGGAGATCGGCTCGCTGTCCACGAGCACACCGTCGTTGTCGAAGATGACCAGTTCGTAGCGCATGGTTCGAGCCTAGACGCTCGGAACGCAGAAAAGCCCCGTGCCACAAGGGCACGGGGCTTTCCCGTAAAAGGAGTTCGGCGGCGTCCTACTCTCCCACAGGGTCCCCCCTGCAGTAC
>NZ_JBHVWT010000004.1:336041-405228 GCF_042882135.1 Streptomyces sp. NPDC058240 | reverse complement strand
GATCGAGGGGCGGGGGCCCGGTGGGGATCCCCCCAAACCCCCCCCACCCCGCCGGTCACCGGGCGGGCCGGGCTCGTGCCGCCGCGCGGCGTGCGGTCGGCGTGCGGCGGGCGCCGGCTGCCGGCCGGGGTGACCGGGGTCCGCTCCGAGCGCACCAGATGCGTCGGATGCGACGAGTGCGCGCGCGAGCGGGTGCCCGTGCCGCCCGCGGCCGCCGCGACGACCGGCTCCAGTGCCGGGCTCTGTGCCGGGGCGTCGCCGCCGTCCGGCTGCGGCAACAGCGTGGTCCTCGGGCCTCCGGCCGCGACGGGCACGGAGGGAACGGGACGGCCGAGGCCCCGCAGGTTCTCGCGCTGGGCGAAGATCCATGCCTCGGCCCGGGTGATCAACGGCTCGACCCAGGGCAGGCCCAGCATGATCAGCAGCCCCGCGGCCCAGCCCAGCAGGACATCGCTGAGCCAGTGCGTACCGAGATAGACGGTGGTGAGGCCGACGCCGAGCGAGACGATGGCCGACATGGCCGAGAGATAGCGCCGGGCTCGTGGGGTGGTGGCCAGATAAGCCAGGATTCCCCAGGTCACGACCGCGTTGGCGGTGTGGCCGGAGGGGAATATATCGCCGCCGGCGAAGAGTTCGGCGGAGCCGATCTGGGTCGCGTAGTGCGGGCCGAGACGCCCCAGGCCGATCTTGACCGCGCCGACCGTCACATTGAGCAGCAGCAGCGCCGCGCCCAGCGTCAGCAGCGGCCGCAGCGTGTGCTGCCGCCAGGAGCGCCAGCCGAGCCAGCAGGCGACCATGGTGGCGGTGGGTCCGCGCTGGCCGAGCACGATGTAGTAGTCGAGGAAGGCATGAATTCCCGGCCACTGCTGATACGGCCGGAAGAGCATGACCTTCCAGTCCAGGGCCACCAGCCAGGACGAGACCAGCACGGCAATGACGATGGCGAGATAGAACGCCAACGTCCCGCCGAAGAGTGCGATGCGGTGACGGCTCATCCGCGGCGGCTCTATCTTCGGCGGCTCCGGCTCCCGGTCCAGCCGGGCAAAGATGTCGGTACGCACCCAATCGACGTTACAGCGAGTTAGTGCGAGACCAGGTCGATCCGGTCTCTTTGTGATGACGATGTGATGTGGACTATGTCTCAGCAGGGCCTTAATTCCCGATCCACGTAAGCGACTCGGCGGGCCTTCGCGTTATTGATTTCGCACGCATTTCGGAAGGGTGTTTGGATGCGGGCAGAAAAGCGCAGGAGGTGCCGGTATGAATTTATCCGGGCCTGCCGGGAGGTGGAACGGACGGTGCCGGTCCGGTCACCGGCCGCTTTCGGCACGGGCCCGGCGGGTGCTCCGCGGGGTGGCCGAGTACCGTCCTGTGCCGGGTGCGCAGGGCGTCCTCGCAGGTCCGGGCGGCGGGTCGGCGTGGCGTACGCCACACCCCGTGGTCCGAACGGGTATGAGGTGGACCACGTGTGAGGGCTCCGAACTCGCGTACGCTGACGGACCACTCGCCCGTCGATGCCGGGCCATGAGGAGCGGCGAACCGTCGCATCCCCGGTTGGCCCGCCGAGCGCGAGGGACCTTTTGGGAGGTACATGCATGTCCGGGACGACCACAGCCCGAATCCGGCTGCGCTCAGCAGCCGACGGTGCCAATCGATGGGTCGTCCTCGTCGTCCTCTGCCTCAGCCTCCTGCTCGTGGCACTCGATGCGACCGTGCTCCACGTCGCCGTACCCGCCGTCACCGAGGACCTGCGGCCCAGCGCGGTCGGTCTGCTCTGGATCGTCGACGCCTACCCGCTGGTCTGTGCCTCGCTGCTGATTCTCTTCGGCACCCTCGGGGACCGGGTCGGCCGCCGCCGCGTCCTGCTGCTCGGCTACGCCCTCTTCGGTGTCGCCTCCGCGATCGCCGCGATGGCCGACAGCCCCGGCGTACTCATCGTGGCGCGTGCCCTGCTCGGGGTGGGCGGCGCGATGATCATGCCGGCGACGCTGTCGATCCTCCGGCAGGTCTTCCCCGACCGGCGCGAACGGGCCGTGGCGATCGGGGTCTGGACCGCGGTCGCCGCCGTGGGCGCCGCCACCGGTCCGGTCATCGGCGGCTTCCTGGTCGAGCACTTCTGGTGGGGCTCGGTCTTCCTGATCAACGTCCCGCTGATGGCGCTGGTCCTGCCGGTCGGACGGCTGCTCCTGCCCGAGTCGCGCGGCAGCCACGACGGCCCGTGGGACGTGCTGGGTGCGCTGATGGCCGCGGCCGGAGTGCTCGGGGCGGTCCTCGGGGTGAAGCGGGCGGGCACCGGTGAGGGAGTGCTGAGCCCGGCCACCCTCGCCCCGCTGCTGATCGGGGCGGTCCTGCTCATCGTGTTCGTGCGCCGTCAGAAGCGGCGTACGCATCCGCTGATCGACATCGGGATGTTCGCCAGGCCCGCCTTCTCCACCGCGGTGGGCTGCATCGTCCTCGCCATGCTGGCCCTGGTCGGTCTTGAGCTCATAGCCGTGCAGTACCTCCAGCTCGTCCTCGGCCTGAGCCCGCTCCAGACCGGTCTGCGGCTGCTGCCGCTCACCTTCGCCGCCATGGCCGCGGGCGCCACCGGCTCGTACACCCTGCGCCGCGTCGGTCCGCGCCGGATGGTCGGCTGGGGCTTCGTGCTCACGGCGGTCTCGGTGCTGATCCTGACCGCGATGGGGCAGCACGACCGGCCCGCGCTGCTGACGGTGGCCTTCGTCGCCCTCGGCCTCGGACTCCAGACCACGCTCTTCGGGGCGTACGAATCCATGCTCAGCGAGGTTCCCGCCGACCGCGCGGGCGGGGCGGCGGCGATCGGCGAGACCTCGTACCAGCTGGGCGCGGGCATGGGGATCGCCCTGCTCGGCAGCGTCATGAACGCCGCCTACGCCCCCGGGCTCTCGAAGCTTCCCGAAGCGGGTGTCCCGGCCGGGGCCCGCGCGGCCGCCGCCCACTCGCTGGGCGAGGCCTACCAGGTGGCGGACCGGCTGGGCGGTCCGCTGGGCGCGGTGCTGCGCTCCACGGCGCGCCATTCCTTCATCACGGGGCTGCATGTCACGCTGCTGGTCAGTGCCGCGCTGCTGCTGCTCGGGGCGATGGCCGCGCTGCGGCTGCCGCGGGTGATGGACTGCCCGTCGCCGACGCTCGACGATCCCGAGCAGGCCGACGCGAGCGAGGTGCGCGAACACCGCGCAGCGCACGAGACCCCTGCCCCTGGCCGTGCGCAGCTGCCCCTGCCGCGGCCCGCCCGACGCCGACCCGCCGAGGCGACCGGCTCTGGACGGGCGGCACACTGAGCCGTAACGTCGGTGCGACGCCATAACTAACACTGCTAGTTTTAGCATCGCGCGAGCCGCCGGAGGCGCCCTGATGTCCACCACCCAGTCCTCGAAGCTCCCACCGTTCGACCCCGCCGACCCGATCGGCATCGACGACCTGCTCGACGACGAGGACCTCGCGATCCGCGGGACCGTCCGGGACTGGGCCGCCGACCGAGTCCTGCCGTACATCGCCGAGTGGTACGAGAGCGGCGAACTGCCCGGCATCCGCGAGCTGGCCCGTGAGCTCGGTTCGCTCGGCGCACTCGGCATGTCCCTCCAGGGATACGGCTGCGCGGGCGCCACCGCGGTCCAGTACGGACTGGCCTGCCTGGAGCTCGAAGCGGCGGACTCGGGGATCCGCTCCCTGGTCTCCGTACAGGGATCGCTCGCCATGTACGCCATCCACCGCTTCGGCTCCGAGGAGCAGCGCCGGCGCTGGCTGCCGGGCATGGCGGCCGGCGAGATCATCGGCTGCTTCGGCCTCACCGAGCCGGACCACGGCTCCGACCCGGCCGGGATGCGCACCCATGCCAGGCGTGACGGCGGGGACTGGGTGCTCACCGGCCGCAAGATGTGGATCACCAACGGCTCGGTCGCCGGGGTGGCCGTCGTCTGGGCGCAGACCGACGACGGAATCCGCGGATTCGCCGTGCCGACCGACACTCCCGGCTTCTCGGCGCCCGAGATCAAGCACAAGTGGTCCCTGCGCGCCTCGGTCACCAGTGAGCTGGTCCTCGACGAGGTGCGGCTGCCTGCCGATGCCGTGCTCCCGGGCGTCACCGGACTGCGCGGCCCGCTCAGCTGTCTCAGCCATGCCCGCTACGGCATCGTCTGGGGAGCCATGGGCGCGGCCCGCGCCAGCTTCGAGGCGGCCGTGGACTACGCGAGGACCCGGGAACAGTTCGGCCGGCCGATCGGCGGCTTCCAGCTCACCCAGGCCAAGCTCGCGGACATGGCCGTGGAACTGCACAAGGGCATCCTGCTCGCCCACCATCTGGGCCGGCGGATGGACGCGGGCAGGCTCCGCCCGGAGCAGGTCAGTTTCGGAAAGCTCAACAATGTGCGGGAGGCGATCGACATCTGCCGTACCTCGCGCACGATCCTCGGCGCCAACGGGATCTCGCTGGAGTACCCGGTGATGCGCCACGCGACGAATCTGGAGTCGGTGCTCACCTACGAAGGAACCGTGGAGATGCACCAGCTGGTGCTGGGCAAGGCGCTCACCGGTCTCGACGCGTTCCGGTAGACCGGTCCGGCGAGCGCCCTGCTCAGCTCTGGTTGAAGAAGCCGTCGGTCCGCCGGCCGGCGGCTTCGGTGACCACCTGGGTGTCGGCCGGGGTCAGCAGGAAGACCCGGGTGGCCACGCGCTCGATCGAGCCGCGCAGTCCGAAGATCAGCCCGGCGGCGAAGTCCACGACACGCTTCGCGTCCGTGGGGTCCATGGTCGTGAGGTTGACGATCACCGGGACGCCGTCCCGGAAGAGCTCTCCGATGGCCCGCGCGTCCCGGAAACTGTCCGGGGTGACGGTGGCGATCCGGCGGCCCGTCTCCTCGGCGGCCTCCGACGCGACCTGCACCCGGGGGTCGGTCACCCAGCCCTGACCGGTCCCGGTCTGCGGGCCCTCGGCGTACTCGTCGTCGTAGTACCGCTCGTCGTTGTCCTCCACGAGGCCCAGCCAGGCACTCGCCTTGCGCACCGATCCCATGGACGCCTCCTCTCACCGCGGTTCTGTGGTGTTCCGCATCTTTTTCGTGTCCCTATGGTCGTCCATGATGCGGATCGTGCGCCAAGTGGATAGTCGGCGCGCAGGGGATTCGTGACGGTACTGGTGCAGAAGATATGGCGATTCGTCAGGGTTTCTCCTGCATAAGGAGTCTGAAAGAAAGAAAATATGATGCCCCGGGCCGTATGGGTGACATGGGGGACGTACGGGTGAACGGGGTGCTCGATACGATGCACGTCGCGCAGCCGCACGAGCTCGGCGCACAGGTGAACGACTCTCGGGGGATCGTCGTGTTCGGAATAGTCAGGCCCTGCACCCATCGGTTGTCCGAGGGGCTCAGGACCGAGTGGATGGCCCATCTCTGCGGGCTCTGTCTCGCACTTCGGTCCGATCACGGGCAATTCGCCAGGATCGTAACGAACTATGACGGACTGATTGTTTCTGTTCTGACGGAGGCTCAGGCCGAGCGCACCACCGGATGGCGGCGCACCGCGGGGCCCTGTCCGCTGCGCGCCATGCGGACCGCCCCGGTCGCCCGCGGCGAGGGAGCCAGGCTGGCCGCCGCCGTCTCCCTGGTACTGGCCTCGGCGAAGGTCCGGGACCACGTCGCGGACGGGGACGGCCTGTTGGGGCGCCGCCCGGTGGCGGCCGCCGCACGCCGGGTCGCCGCGGGCTGGGACCGGGCCGGCGCGCGCACCGGCGCACAGCTCGGCTTCGACACCGCCCTGCTCGTGGATGCCGTCGACCGGCAGACCGGCATCGAGCTGATCGCCGGGCCCGGCACCCCGCTGCTCACGGTCACCGAACCCACCGAGACCGCCACCGCGGCCGCCTTCGCCCACACCGCGGTGCTCGCCGGCAAGCCGCAGAACGCGGCACCGCTCGCCGAGGCCGGCCGCCTCTTCGGGCGGCTGGCGCATCTGCTGGACGCCGTGGAGGACCAGGAAGCTGACGCCGCGTCGGGTGCCTGGAACCCGCTCACCGCGACCGGCACCTCGCGCGCCGAGGCGCGACGGCTGTGCGACGACGCGTTGCACGGCGTGCGGCTGGCGCTGCGCGACGCGGAGTTCACCGACGGCAAGCTGGCCCATGTGCTGCTGGCGCACGAACTGCGCCAGTCGGTGGACCGGGCCTTCGGCACCACGGCGTGCTCGCACCAGGCGGGTGGCGTGCTCCTGGACGGAGCTGCCGCTCCGTCAGGCACCCGGCCGGCCGGGGCCTTCGGGCCGCCGCCGGGCAATCCGTACGCACCGAGCCCCGGCGGCCCGGCGGGTCCGCCGCAGCCCCCGCCCGAGCCGCCGCGCGACCGGCACGGTCTGATCATGGGCTGCCTGGTGTGGGCGGGGCTGGCCTGTACCTGCCAGATGTGCTGCGGCACGTTCGACGACCCGTGGAGCCATCGGCGCCGCGACGGACTCTGCAACCAGTGCGACTGCGGCGACGCCTGCGATGCGTGTGACTGCTGCAGCAACTGCGGGGACTGCTGCGATTCATGCGACTGCTGCGGCTGCGACTGCAGCTGCTGAGCCGGGCGCCCGCCTCCGCGGCCGGTCCTCGCCTCTGCGGCCGGGCGCCCGCCTCTGCGGCTGGTCCCCCGCTTCTGCGGCCGGGTGCCCGCCTCCATGGCCGGGCGCCCGGCCCGGATCACTTGATCTCGGGTGGCGAGATCTGCGAGGTCCTGATCGCCGACGCGCCGATGCCCCACTTCTTCAGGATCCGGTCGTAGGTGCCGTCCGCCTTCAGGCCGTTCACCGCGGCCTGGAAGGCGGGCGCCAGCGGGGTGCCCTTCTTGAAGGCGAAGCCGACGTCGAGGCGCTTGAACTCATTGAGGAAGCGCACGCCCTCCTGCTGCCCCACCGCGTACCGCAGCCCGTTGATGGTGGACATCACCACATCGCTGCGGCCCTGCTGGAGCGAGGCCCAGGTGGCGCCCTGGTCGTTGTACGTCTTCACGTCGTACGGCTTGCGGCCCGCGTCGGTGCACAGGTGCCGGCTCTCCTCCAGGGTCACCTCGAAGGTGGTGCCCGCGCCGGTGCCCACGGTCAGGCCGCAGAGCCGGGTGAGATCGGTGGCCTCCTTCAGCGTGCTGTCGTCGCGGACAGCGAAGCCCTGGCCGTCATTGATGTACGTGACGAAGTCGATGGTTTTGCGGCGCTCCTCGGTCACCCCGAAGTTCCCGGTGCCCACGTCGTACTTTCCGCTGCCCAGCGCCGGCAGGATCGCCTCGAAGGAGGCCACCTCGCGGGTGAACCTCAGCCCGAGCTTCCTGGCCACCGCGTCCGCGAAGTCGATGTCCGTGCCGGCCACCGTCTTCCCGTCCGCGAGGTAGGTGGCGCCCGGCGGGTTGCTGACGCTGGCGGCGATGGTCAGGGTCCCGGCGGCGCGGACATCGGCGGGCAGCAGTTTCGCCGCGACCTCGTCCTTGCGCACCGACGAGACCACATCGGTCGTCGGCACCTTTCCCTTGGCGGCCCCGTCCCCGGCGGCCCCGTCCCCGGCGGCGCCGGCCGGTGCGGACGCCGGGTTGCCGGACCCGCACGCGGTGAGGGCGAGAGCGGCGACGGTGATCAGTGCGAAGGCAGCGGTGTGCCGGGTTCGGGGCATGAGGTGTGGCTCTCCAGAGTCGTCGGCCGTGAGCGGACGCGGCGGGGCAGCACGCGGCGACCCCACGGTCGGGGCGAGGAAGTACGGCGGAGCGAGGGGAGGGGAGAACGGCGTTGTGTGTGAAGGCACGCGGGGAAAAGTGCTCAGGCGCCGGACACGGCGCGAGGCAGAGGCGCGGGGAGACGCAGGGGGTCAGCTCAACAGGAGGAGGACCACACGCGACCGAAGTCGATGTGGGAGCGCTTGACCAGCCACTGCTGCGAATGCATGGCCCAAGTGGAACAGGCATCCGGTGGCCCGTCAACTGAAGTGAGACGTACGGCTCATAGTGTGGACAGGCTTGACAATGCGTGGTGAACGGCGCTTACCTCGGGAGCGGACCGGCGCTGAGGGGCCCGGTCCACGTTGTGTTTCGGCTGAAGGTACGCCCCGTGTTCGATCTCTGCATCCACGGAGCCTTCGCATGTCCGCGCAGACAGAAACCCTCCCGCACTCTCCCCCCGCCCCGCTCACCGAGAGCGACGGAAACGACCGGCTCCGGATCGTTCCGGTGCGCCGAACAGGCCAGTGGGCGGCGGCCGTCGCAGTCCTCGCGCTGCTCGCCCTGGCGCTGAACTCCGTCATCCGCAACGACGCCTTCCAGTGGGACATCGTCGCCGAGTACTTCACCACCACCGCGGTCCTGCGCGGCCTCGGCCTCACTCTCTGGCTCACGGCACTGGTCATGGTGCTCGGCTTCGCCCTCGGCGCCCTGCTCGCCGTCCTCAGACTCTCCGCCAACCGCGTGCTGCAGACGGTCAGTTGGGGATACATCTGGCTGTTCAGGTCCACCCCGATCCTGGTCCAGCTGCTGTTCTGGTTCAACATCGGCGCGCTGTACCCGGAGATCCTCGGCGTCCGTACGGTGAACCTCCTCGGCCCCGTCACGGTCGCCGTCATCGGGCTCACCCTGCACGAGGCCGCTTACGCCGCCGAGGTCGTCCGCGGCGGCATCCTCTCCGTCGAACGCGGACAGATCGAGGCCGCCCAGTCGCTCGGCCTCGGACCCTGGCGCCGGTTCTGCCGGATCGTCCTCCCGCAGGCGATGCGCTCCATCGTCCCGCCCGCCGGGAACATGCTGATCGGCACCCTCAAGGGCACCTCGATCGTCAGCATCATCGCCGTACAGGACCTGCTCTACTCCGTGCAGCTCGTCTACCACCGCACCTATCAGGTCATCCCGCTGCTGCTGGTCGCCACCATCTGGTACGCCGTGGTCACCTCGCTGCTCGGCATCGGCCAGCACTACGTCGAGCGGCACTACGCGCGCGGCACGGCGGGTGCCCGATGAGCGGGACGCCGGCGCTCGTCGTCATAGGCGGCGGACCGCGCGGCACCGGCCTGATCGAGCGCATCGCCGCCAACGCCCCCGACCTGTACCGGAACCGCCCGCTGACCATCCATCTCGTCGACCCGTACCCGCCCGGCGGCGGACGGATCTGGCGGCACGACCAGTCGCCGCTGCTCTGGATGAACTCCATGGCCGAGGACGTCACGATGTTCACCGACGACACCGTCCAGCAGGAGGGGCCGGTCCGTCCGGGGCCCGCGCTGCACACCTGGGCGGCGGACATCCGGGACGGGCGCGCGACGCTTCCGGACGGGGCAGGCGTCGAACCCGAACTCCTCGACGAGATAAAGACCTTGGAGGGCAGCGACTTCCCGAGCAGACGACTGCAGAGCGTCTATCTGCGCTGGGTGTACGAGCAGGCCGTGGCCGCCCTCCCGGAGGGCATCACCGTCCACTGGCACCGGGGCAGCGCCGTCCGTGTCACCGGGCCGCGCGAAGGCCGGCAGCGCGTCTGGCTGGCGGGGCGCGACACTCCGCTGCTCGCCGATGCCGTCGCCGTCACCATCGGCCACCTCGACGCCGAACCCGACCCGGAACAGGTCGAGTTGGCCGACTTCGCGGACCGGCACGGACTCGTCCACCTGCCGCCGGACTTCACCGCCGACACCGATCTGACCGAGGTGCCGGCGGGCGAGCCGGTCATCGTACGGGGCTTCGGGCTCGCCTTCGTCGATCTGATGGTGCTGCTCACCGAGGGCCGCGGCGGACGCTACGAGGACGGCGAGTACGTGCCGTCCGGCAGGGAACCCGTGCTCCACATCGGATCGCGCCGGGGCGTCCCGTACCACTCCAAGATCGGCTATGCCTGGAAGGGCGAACGGCCGCCGCTGCCGCGCTTCCTCGGCCCGGACCGGACCGAGGCGCTGCTGAGGGCGGACCGGCCGGTCGACTTCTGGCGCGATGTGTGGCCATATATCGACAAAGAGCTCGGGCATGCCCACTACCACCGGCTCTTCACCGCCCACCCCGAGCGCACGACGGGCGACTGGGCCGGCTTCGAGGAGAAGTACGCCGCCGCGGACCCGGCAGGACCCGAGCTGGCCGCCCTCGTCGCGGCCGCCGTCCCCGACCCCGCGGACCGGCTCGACCTCGAAGCGCTCGACCACCCCCTGGACGGGGTGCGCTACCCCTCGTACGACGCACTGCAGGAGGGACTGCGCGGCTACATCACCGCAGACCTGGAACGCCGCCACGATCCCGCACACAGCCCGGACCTCGCCGTCTTCCTCGGACTGCTGTCCGCCTACGGGCAGTTGATCCGGCTCGGCGACATCGGAGGCTGGTGGCACGGCTTCTTCAGCTATCTCGCATCCGGCCCGCCCGGACCCCGGCTGCACCAGCTTCTCGCGCTCTCCCGGGCCGGTGTCGTCCGCTTCCTCGGCGCCCGAATGACCGTCGAGACCGATGAGCGGCGGGGCCTCTTCCTGGCCGGCAGCGCCACCGTGCCGGGGCAGCGGATAGCGGCCCGCACCCTGGTCGAGGCCCGGCTGCCCGACCCCACGCTGGAGCGCACCCGCAGCCCGCTGCTCCAGGAGCTGTACGAGGACGGGGCCGCCGCCACCGCCACCGGGCTGCTCTCGGTCGCCCCCGACAGCGGCCGGATCCTGGACCGCGACGGCAGGCCGCACCCGCGCCGCTTCGCGCTCGGCCCGTTCACCACCGCCCGCGCCGGCGGAGCGTTCACCCGGCCGCGCACCGGCGGCCCGGCCTTCCGGCAGAACGACGCCACCGCCCGTACGGCGCTCACGTTCCTCCGGGACCTCGCCTGTACCTGTAGCGACGGCTGACCGCGAACCAGGAGCACCCTCCTGGCGCACGGCCCCCCACCCCGCCCTCGTACACCGCAGCCCAAGGACCCCTCATGTCCCTCACCAGCGATCCACCCATCGACAAGGCGACCGGACCACGCGTCGCCCCGCCCACCGCCGACGACCACGACGCGCTCACCGTTGTTCCCGTGCGCCACCCCTGGCGCTGGGTCGCCGTCGCCGCCACCGCCGTCGTGCTCGCCCAGTTCCTGCACGGACTGGTCACCAATCCCGGCTGGGAGTGGGACGTCTTCGCCCAGTTCTTCACCGCCGAGACCATCCTCAGGGCCGTCTGGGTCACCCTCCAACTGACCTTGTACGGCACGGTCCTCGGCTTCGCGCTGGGCATCGTGCTCGCCTTCATGCGGCTGTCGGCCAGCCCGTTCCTCGGCGCGGTCGCCTACGCGTACATCTGGGCGTTCCGCTCCATCCCGCTCATCGTCCAGCTGCTCTTCTGGTTCAACCTCGCCTATCTCTACAAGGAGTTGCAGTTCGGCATCCCGTTCGGGCCCGGCTTCTTCTCCTTCGACACGATGAACCTGGTCGGTGCGATGAGCGCGGCCGTACTCGGGCTCGCGCTGCACCAGGCCGCCTACGCGGCGGAGATCGTCCGCGGCGGCGTACTCGCGGTGGACGGCGGCCAGTTGGAGGCCGCCGCGGCGCTCGGGATTCCCCGGCACCGGCAGCTGCGGCGGATCGTGCTCCCGCAGGCGATGCGGTCCATCCTGCCGAACGCCGCCAACGAGATCATCTCGCTCTTCAAGGGCACCTCGATCGTCTCCGTGATGGCGATCGGCGAACTCTTCTACCAGGTCCAGGTCGTCTACGGACGCAACGGCAGGGTCGTGCCCCTGCTGATGGTCGCGACGGTCTGGTACATCCTCCTGACCACCGTGCTCTCCGTCCTCCAGCACTACGTCGAACGTCACTACGCCAAGGGGGCCGCGCGATGAGCAGCACCACCGAAGACACCACCCCGACCCCGGACGCCATGGTCGAGATCCGCTCCGTCCACAAGAGCTTCGGCAGTCTCGAAGTGTTGCGCGGCATCGACCTGTCCGTACGCCCCGGAGAGGTCACCGTCGTCCTCGGCCCGTCCGGCTCCGGCAAGTCCACGCTCCTGCGAACCATCAACCACCTGGAGAAGGTCGACCACGGCTGGATCAGCGTCGACGGCACCCTGGTCGGCTACCGCAGGGACGGCAACAAGCTGTACGAGCTCCGCGAGCGCGAGGTGCTGCGCCAGCGCACCCGGATCGGCTTCGTCTTCCAGAACTTCAATCTCTTCCCGCACCTCACCGTGGTGGAGAACATCATCGAGGCCCCGGTCGCCGCCCTCGGCCGCCCGAAGAAGGAGGCCCTCGCCGCCGCGGAGAAGCTGCTCGCCCGGGTCGGGCTCGCCGACAAGGCGGGGGCCTATCCCAAGCAGCTGTCCGGCGGGCAGCAGCAGCGGGTCGCCATCGCCCGTGCGCTGGCCCTCGAACCGAAGCTGCTGCTCTTCGACGAGCCGACCTCGGCGCTCGATCCCGAGCTGGTCGGTGAAGTCCTCGACGTCATCAAGGATCTGGCGCTCCAGGGCACCACCATGATCGTCGTCACGCACGAGATCGGCTTCGCCCGCGAGGTCGCCGACACCGTCGTCTTCATGGACGAGGGACGGATCGTCGAGCAGGGCGCCCCCGGCGACGTGCTCGACCGTCCGAAGCACGAGCGCACCCGCGCCTTCCTGTCCAAGGTCCTGTGATCCCCACCGTGTTCTCTCCGAGGAGTACGCCCGTGTCCGTCCGCCGCACCCTCTTCGCCGCGCTCGCCACCCTCACCGCCGCGGGACTGCTCACCGCCTGCGGTGCCGGTGACGCCGCGACCGACGAGGTGAAGCCGAAGGGGCAGCGGGGCACCGGTATCAACATCGGCCCCGACCAGCACCGGATCCGGGGCGAGAAGGACGACGCCATCGCGGCGAAGGTGCCCGAGGCCGTCCGCGAACGGGGCACCCTGCGGCTGGGCGCGAGCGCCGACGCCTCGCCACCGCTCGGCTTCTACGCCACCGATGACAAGACCCGGATCGGCTCCGAGATCGACCTGGCGACCCTGATCGCCGACACGCTCGGCCTGAAGCCGCAGTTCGAACAGGTCTCCTGGGAGAACCTCTTCGTCGGCCTGGACAGCTCCAAGTTCGACGGCGTGCTCTCCAACGTCACGGTCACCGAGGAGCGCAAGGAGAAGTACGACTTCGCGACCTATCGGCTCGACAACATCGCCTTCGAGGCCCGGAAGGGCTCCGGCTGGAAGGTGAAGGAGCCGAAGGACGTGGCGGGGAGGACGATCGCCGTCTCGTCCGGGACCAACCAGGAGAAGATCCTCGTCGACTGGAGCGAGGAGAACGTCAGGGCCGGGCGCAAGCCGGTCGACATCAAGTACTTCCAGAAGGACACCGACTACTACCTGGCCCTCCGGTCCGGCCGGATCGACGCCTACCTCGGCCCCAGCCCGTCCGCCAACTACCACGTGGCATCGGCCGGCCAGTCCGAGATCGTCGGCACGCTGTCGGGCGCGGGCGACGGGCTCCAGGGCAAGATCGCCGCCACCACGAAGAAGGGCAGCGGCCTGGTCGGGGCGTACGCGGCCGCCATCGACCACATCGTGCGGGACGGCTCGTACGCCGAGGTGCTGAAGCGCTGGGGGCTCACCGACGAGGCCGTCACGAAGTCCGAGATCAACCCGCCCGGTCTGCCCAGGCCCGAGAGCTGAGCCCGAGAGAGCCCCGAGAGAGCCCCACGAGAGCCCCGAGAGAGCCTTGAGAGGTATCACCCATGCCTGCCACCGCGCCCCTTCACCTGGCCGCCGAGATCGGCGGTCCGCCCCGTTACGACCCCGGGCACTACATCGGCCTCGCCCGGCTCGCCGAGCACGGCGCCCTCGACTTCGTCACGCTCGGCGACTCCTTCGCCAGACCCGGACTCGACGCGCTCGCCGTGCTCTCCCGGGTCGCGCCCGCCACCGGCCGGATCGGCCTGGTGCCCACCGTCACCACCACCCACACCGAGCCGTTCCACGTGTCGTCCGCCGTGGCCACCCTGGACTGGGTGAGCCGCGGCCGGGCGGGCTGGAACATCGATGTGTCGACGACCGGGGCCGAGGCCCGGCTCTTCGGCCGACGTCCGGCGGCGCCCGCCGACGAGCTGTGGCGCGAGGCCGGTGAGAGCGCCGACGTGGGCGCCCGACTGTGGGACAGCTGGGAGGACGACGCCGAGATCAGGGACGTCGCCACCGGACGCTTCATCGACCGCGGCAAGCTGCACTACGTCGACTTCGAGGGCGCCTCCTTCTCCGTCCGGGGCCCGGCGATCGTGCCCCGGCCCCCGCAGGGGCACCCGGTCACCGTCGTCGACGGGACGAGCGGCCCGGCCCGGGAGACCGCGGCCCGCCACGGAGATGTCGTCCTGGTCCGGGCCACCGCCCCCGAGCAGGCCGCCGCGGCCCGTGCCGATCTGCGCCGGCGCGCGGCGGCGCACGGACGCGACCCCGACACGCTCCGGGTCCTGGTCGCGCTCACCGTCGACCTCGGCGACGCCGAGACCGCCCCGGAACCGGGACTGGAGAGCGGACCACCGCTCGCCGCCGGCGGCTCGTACTACCGGGGCGGTCCGGTGGACCTCGCCGAACTGATCGCCCGGTGGCACCGCGGCGGAGCGGCGGACGGCTTCCACCTCACGCCCATCACCCCCGGGCGCGACCTCGAACGGATCGTCAACGGCACCGTGGCCCTGCTCCAGCACCGCAGCCTGTTCCGCACCTTCTACCCCGGCGGCACCCTGCGCGAGCACCTGGGGCTGGCCCGCCCCACCAACCGGTACGCCCTCGAAGGAGGACGGGCATGAGCACCGCGACGAGGCAGATGCATCTCGCCGCCCACTTCCCGGGCGTCAACAACACCACCGTCTGGGCGGACCCCCGCTCCAGGAGTCAGATCGACTTCTCCTCCTTCGAACACCTCGCCCGCACCGCGGAACGCGGCACGTTCGACTTCTTCTTCCTCGCCGAGGGGCTGCGGCTGCGCGAGCACAACGGCCGCATCCACGATCTGGACGTGGTCGGCCGTCCCGAGTCCCTCACCGTGCTGGCCGCACTGGCGGCCGTCACCGACCGGCTCGGCCTCGCCGCCACCGTCAACGCCACCTTCAACGAGCCGTACGAACTGGCCCGCCGCCTCGCCACCCTCGACCACCTCAGCGACGGACGGGCCGCCTGGAACGTCGTCACCTCCTCCGACGCCTTCACCGGGGAGAACTTCCGGCGCGGCGGCTACCTCGACCGGGCCGACCTCCCCCAAGTTCTCGGCTCCGCTCGAACAGGGGGGACCCCCTACGCCCGGGCTGCCGAGTTCGTCGCCACCGCCCGCGAGCTGTGGGACGCCTGGACCCCCGACGGCACCCCGCGCCCGTTCAGGCACCAGGGGCAGCACTTCGCCATCGAGGGCGAGTTCACCGTCCCGCGCTCCCCACAGGGCCATCCGGTCGTCATCCAGGCCGGGGACTCCCCGGAGGGCCGCGAGTTCGCCGCATCGGCCGCCGATGTCATCTTCACCCGGCACGGCACCCTGGAGGCGGGCCGCACCTTCTACGCCGACGTCAAGGCGCGGCTGGTGAAGTACGGCCGGGAACCCGACGAGCTGAAGATCATGCCCGGGGTCACCTTCGTACTCGGCGACAGCGACGCCGAGGCCCAGGAGAGAGCGGCCGAGATCCGCCGCCAACAGATCTCCCCGCAGACGGCGCTGCTGGCCCTGGAGCAGATCTGGGGCCGTGACCTCTCCTCGTACGACCCCGACGGGCCGCTGCCCGACATCGACCCGGACCCCGAATCCTCGCTGGTCCAGGGCCGGGTCAAGCACGGCGACCCCCTCGCCGTCGCGGCGCGCTGGCGTGCGCTGTCCGAGGAGAAGGGGCTGTCCATCCGGCAGACCGTCATCGAGACCACCGGCCGGCAGTCCTTCATCGGCAGCCCGCGGACGGTCGCGGAGCAGCTCACCGAGTTCGTCGCCGCCGACGCCGCCGACGGATTCATTCTCGTACCGCACCTCACCCCGGGCGGCCTGGACGACTTCGTCGACCGGGTCGTCCCGCTCCTCCAGGAGCGCGGGGTGTTCCGCTCCGAATACACCGGTCCCACGCTGCGGTCGCATCTCGGGCTCGCCGAGCCGGTATGGAAAGGTTGATCGCATGAGCACGGACGCACCGCAGCCGCACGGATTCGAGCAGGCGGCACAGGACTGGAAGCACTGGCACGAGGAGCGCACCGCCACGGTCGCCGGCCCCTATGGACCGCTCTCCCTCACCGGCACCCACTGGCTCTCCGACCACCCGGAGGGCCGCATCCCCGAGGTACCCGGGCAGTGGCGGGAGGACGGCGACGAGCTGGTGCTCAGCGCCTCCGCCGCGGACGGGCTGACCGTCGACGGCGAGCCCTTCACCGGCCAGGTCCGGCTCACCGCCGACCGCGGCCCGATCGACGAGTCCCGCGTCGCGCACGGCGAGCGGCGGCTGGTCGTGCTGAGCCGCGAAGGGCTCTGGGCGGTACGGGACTTCGACCCGGACTCCCCGGCGCGGCGCGCCTTCCGGGCCATCGAGGCCACCCCGTACGACGCCCGCTGGGCGCTCCCGGGCACCTTCCGCCCGTACGACAGCGCCCGTACGGTCCGGGTCGAGAACGCCGACGGGGTCGAGCGCGGTCTCGGACTCGCCGGCGAGATCGCCTTCGAGGTCGACGGCACGGAGCACACGCTGCATGTCGCGGTCGAGCCCGACGGCTCGCTCTGGGCGGTCTTCGCCGATGCCACCAGCGGAAACAGCAGTTACCGCTTCCGGTTCCTGCGGCCCGCGGCGCCCGACGAGGACGGCAGGGTGACGGTCGACCTCAACCGCGCGCTGCTGCCGCCGTGTGCCTTCGCGGACCACTTCATCTGCCCCTTCCCGCCGCCCGGCAACACCCTTTCCGTCGCCGTCGAGGCGGGGGAGCGCAACCGCGTCGACAACTGACGCACCGCCATATTCCGTCGGGACAGCGGCCCAGGCAGCCCATGCGCTGCCTGGGCCGTTCCCGTGCGGTGCGACAGGTTCAGGCCAGCAGGCCCCCTTGCGCCACAAGTTGACGCCTTGAATACTCCCGAGCAGCGCTTGTCAGGAGCACGGCATGTCCGCATCGCGGGCCCATGGTCGTGCCGACGACTGCGCCTCACGGGTCCGACCACCCCACAGGCGGACCCCCGACTTCCCCTCGGGAGGAATGAAAAGTGAGGATCAAGCGCACTACCCCCCTCAGCAGCACCGCGAGACGCACCAGGACCGTCGCCATCGCCGCGGGTCTTGTCGCCGTCGCCGCACTGGCCGTCCCCAGCGCCCAGGCCGACACCAACACCACCTTCAGCGCCCAGCAGCTCTCCGCCGCGAGCGACGCCGTGCTCGGCGCCGATGTGGCGGGCACCGCATGGAACATCGACCCGGTGTCCAAGAAGCTCGTGGTCACCGCGGACCGCACGGTCTCGAAGGCCGAGATCGAGCAGATCAAGCAGTCCGCCGGAGCCAACGCCGGCGCCCTGAAGATCGAGCGCACCACGGGGAAGATCAGCAAACTGCTCTCCGGCGGCGACGCGATCTACGCCCCCGGCTGGCGCTGCTCCCTCGGCTTCAACGTCCGCAGCGGCAGCACCTACTACTTCCTGACCGCCGGTCACTGCACCGACGGCAACCCGCCCTGGTACACCAACTCGTCGAACTCGACCAGCATCGGCCCGACGGTCGGCTCCAGCTTCCCGACCAACGACTACGGCCTGGTCCGGTACGACAACGCCTCGGTCTCCCACGAGGGCACCGTCGGCAGCGTCGACATCACCGGCGCGGCCAACGCCACGGTCGGCATGTCCGTCACCCGCCGCGGCTCCACCACCGGCACCCACAGCGGCTCCGTCACGGGCCTCAACGCCACGGTCAACTACGGCAACGGCGACATCGTCTACGGCATGATCAAGACCAACGTCTGCGCGGAGCCCGGCGACTCCGGCGGCCCGCTCTACTCCGGCTCCAACGCGATCGGTCTCACCTCCGGCGGCAGCGGCGACTGCTCCTCCGGTGGCACCACGTACTTCCAGCCGGTCACCGAGGCGCTCAGCGCGTACGGGGTCAGCGTCTACTGACGTACCGGCACCCCCCCGGTCCGCCCCTCGAACAAGCGGCCGACCGAGCCAGAGCCCCCGTCCGAATCCCGGGCGGGGGCTCCCGCTCACCCCGCGGCTTTTGAGAGGATGTGGGGCAGGTCGGTCACGCAGGAGCAACGGGGGCGGGTGCTCACACAGGACGGGGGTCGTGTGCACGCAACACCGCAGCAGCGAGCGGCGGACCATCGGCCGTACTTCTTCTTGAGTTATGCCCATACGCCGGGCTACGGCCGTGGAACCGACCCCGATATGTGGGTCGAACGCCTCTTCAAGGATCTCTGTGACCATGTGATGGCCATGACGGATCTGCCCGCGGGCGCGCCCGCGGGGTTCATCGACCGCGAGATACGCTCCGGCGAGGGCTGGTCGGAACGGCTCGGCGAGGTGCTCGCCACCTGCCGGGTGTTTGTTCCGCTGTTCTCGCCGCGCTATTTCGCGAGCGAGATGTGCGGCAAGGAGTGGTACGCCTTCGCCCAGCGCGCCATCCATCACCGGGCCCGATCCAACCAGCGGGCCGAGGCGATCGTGCCGGCGCTCTGGGTGCCGGTACCGCCGAGTCAACTCCCCGGCCCCGCCGCGCGATTACAGTTCAACCACCGTGATTTCGGGGACCGTTACGTCAGTGACGGTCTCTACGGACTGATCAAGCTCAGGCTCTTCGCCGAGGAGTACGAGCGCGCGGTGTACGAACTCGCCAAGCGCATCGTCAATGTCGCCGACACCATAAGGATCGGTACCGGCCGCCCCGTCGACTACCGGCTGGCCCCCAGCGCCTTCGGCCCGCCCAACAGCGCGGTCGGCGGCCCCCGTCCCATGCAGGTCACCATCGCCGCCGCCACCCGGCACGACCTGCCTCCGGGGCGCAACGCCGACTACTACGGCGACAATCCGCAGGAGTGGAACCCCTACCACCCGGCCGCCGCGCGCCCCCTGGCCTATGTCGCCGAGGACCTGGTGCGCTCACTCAACTACCAGGCGACCATCTCCTCCTTCGACGAGGAGGCCGGGCAAGGGGAGGGCAAACAGCCGCCCAGCAGGCCGGAGATCCTGCTCGTCGACCGCTGGGCCCTCCAGGACGAGGACCGTCGCCGGAGGCTCGCCGCCTTCGACGCCGAGAACCGCCCCTGGGTGACGATGGTCGTGCCGTGGAACCGCGAGGACCACGAGAGCATGGCGGCCGAGGCCGAGCTGACCGAGAAACTCGAACAGACCATGCCGACCAAGATGCGCCAAGGACGGGCCTACTGCCGTGCCGCCGCCAAGGGCGTGCCCAGCATGGAGGCCTTCGGGCAGATCCTGCCGCAGGTGGTCGAAGTGGCGGCCCA
The DNA here is from genome assembly GCF_042882135.1 of Streptomyces sp. NPDC058240. Classification (NCBI taxonomy): domain Bacteria; kingdom Bacillati; phylum Actinomycetota; class Actinomycetes; order Kitasatosporales; family Streptomycetaceae; genus Streptomyces; species Streptomyces sp. NPDC058240. Next base: position 385,841 of record NZ_JBHVWT010000004.1, on the reverse strand, counting down.
GCAGTACCTGAGACACGCGGCGGTCTACCCACCCGCCACCGGCGGCGGACACACCGAACGGACACGGCTGATGGGGCCGATGGCGCAGATGAACGACACCCCCGAGACACACGACCCTGCGACGGATGCGGAGGACACGGATGACGGCCAGTCGTGACGGGCGCATCGTCACCTTCTACTCGTACAAGGGCGGCACCGGGCGCACCATGGCCCTGGCCAACACCGCCTGGATACTCGCCGCCAACGGAAAAAAACGGGTACTGGCCGTCGACTGGGACCTGGAGGCGCCGGGGCTCCACCGGTTCTTCCATCCGTTCCTCGACCCCTCGACACTCGGTGCCACCACCGGCGTCATCGATCTGATCACCGAGTACGCGTGGGCCGCGACCAGCCCCGTCCAGCGCGCCGACGACTGGCACCGCGACTACGCGCGTATCCAGCCGCACGCCGTCTCCCTCACCCCCGAGGCACTCGGCTGGGAGTTCCCGCAGGGCGGCACGCTCGACTTCGTCTCCGCCGGGCGGCAGAACCGCGAATACTCCGCGACCGTCTCCACCTTCGACTGGGACAACTTCTACGACCGCCTCGGCGGCGGCCACTTCTTCGACGCCCTGCGCGACGACATGAAGGCCAACTACGACTACGCCCTCATCGACAGCCGGACCGGCCTCAGCGACATCGCCGACATCTGCACCGTCCACCTCCCCGACGTCCTCGTCGACTGCTTCACGCTCAGCGACCAGTCCATCGACGGCGCCGCCTCCGTCGCCCGGCAGATCTCCGAGCGCTACACCGGCCGCCCCATCTCCATCTTCCCCGTCCCGATGCGCATCGACGAGGGCGAGAAGGAGAAGGCGGATGCCGGACGGGCGCTGGCCCGGCTGAAGTTCGACCGGCTGCCGCGCGACCTGTCCGGGGACGAACTCACCGCCTACTGGGGCGCGGTGGAGATTCCGTACCGCCCCTACTACGCCTACGAGGAGACCCTCGCGACCTTCGGCGACGAGGCGGGCCTCACCAACTCCCTGCTCTCCGCCTTCGAACGGCTCACCTCCGTCATCACCGACCAGCGGATCACCTCGATGCCACCGGTCGGCGAAGAGGTACGGCTGCGCATCCGTGACGCGTTCACCAGGCGCAGGCCGCGCTGCCGGCCGATCTCTTCCTCAGCTATGTGGCGGAGAACCGGATGTGGGCCGACTGGATCGAATCCGTGCTCACCCGGGCCGGTTTCCGCGTCGTACCGCGCGATGTGTCCGCTGAGCGCGCGGCCCCCGAACCGACGGCCACGGCTGCCGAGAACGCGGCCCGTACCGTCGTGGGGCACACCACCCGGAGACGTTGGCCATGAAGTCGAACATGGCGGTCACCCTCGATGCGATGGGGCGCAAGGACGAGGCGATGCGGCTGCGGGCGGAAACGGCCGAGGAGCTGTCCCGGCAGCTCGGCGAGGACCATCCGATGAGCCGGATCGCCCGGGACGAGCGCCGGTTCGAGCGTGAACTGGAACCGATGGCGGTATGAGCCCCGAGGAGCGTCCGGCCGCCGCCGGACGCTCCTCGTCTCATCCGCCCGCCGCTCAGCGGGTGGGCGGGTCCAGCAGCCAGTTCAGGATCCTGGGCAGCGCGTGCAGGGCGTCGAAGTGCGCGGCCGCCGGTTCCACCACGACGGTGGAGCTCGGGATGCGTACGGCCAGCCAGCGGGAGTGGCCCACCGGCGAGAACACATCCTTCTCGCCGTGCCACAGCATCACCGGACCCGTGATGTCCGCGGGGTCGAACCCCCACGGATTGCTGACGCGAGCGCGTCGTCGATCCAGCCCCAGGCGGAAGTGCGCAGCCCCTCGCGGTAGTTGCGCAGCAGCATGGTGCGGACCCCGGCGTCGTTGACCACCAGCCGGTCGGATTCGGTCAGCTCCTGGCGCAGATCGTCGATGAGCCGGACCGGGTTCTTCCTGATCACCGCGGACCGTGAGATGAACGACTCCGCGAGACCGTCCGGATCGGCCGCCGCGGTGGAGTACGCCAGCACGTTGGAGGCGGCCATCCCGTCGAACCAGTCGAGACCGTCGGCCCCCCACGGGGCCAGCCCGACCAGCGCGGCGGTACGGGTCACCCGCTCGGGCATCAGCGCCGCGCAGGCCAGGGCGTGCGGGGCGCCACCGGACCGGCCCACCACGGCGAACCGATCGAGACCGAGGTGGTCCGCGATGGCCCGTACGTCCTGGACGGCATCGGCGACGCAGCGGCCCGGCAGCCGGTCGGATTCGCCGTAGCCCGGCCGGTCGTAGGTGATCAGCTGGGTCTTGCGCTGGTAGAGGACCATGCCGCGCGGAGCCGGACCGAGCCTGCTGCCGGGCATTCCGTGCAGCAGGAAGACCGGTCTGCCGCGGGGATCCCCGAGACGCTCCACCACCAGATGCCGCCCGTCGTCCGCGCGCACCCGACTACGCACTTGGCGCCTCCTCCGTAAGGTGCGGGCACCGCGTGCCCGACTTTTCCCGCCCGATTCGATGATGGCTCATCAGAGCCCTTACCGGGATGGCGCGTTGGGAAACCGCAAGGGGTGTTCTGGGGCGCGCTCGTCGTTCCGTCCGGTGCCGGCCGACGGCGCTACCGCCGCGGGACCTCGACCTCGGCGCGGATCGCCCGCATGATCGGGGCGACATCGGCGGCGGTGAAGCCGAGTTTGGTGCTGGTGCCGTCGGCCTTGGTGATGAGGGTGACGCCGGCGGCGGTGGTCGGAGTGAACCAGGAGCAGGTGGAGACCGCTGTGGCGAGCATGTCGGTCTGGAGGAGGACGGTGTTGCAGATCGCCCGGCCGCCGTGCGGGCCTGGCTTGGCGTCGATGGCGCTGATGGTGGTCCGGTCGCCGGCGCCGTCGTCGTGGACCGCCGGGAGCTGGTTGAGGATGTCGTGCAGGTGGTCGGGCTCGAAGCCGCTGCCGGTGACCCCCGTGTAGAAGATCCACGCGCCGTCCGCCCGGTCGTCGTAATAGGCGCGTACCGGTGTGCCGGACACGTCGAGACGCGCGGCGTTCTTCCGGGTGTCGTCGTCGAACCTCCGTACCATGTCCGCCGGTGGCTGACCCTGCGGATAGCCGGCCGCGACCTGCGGGGCACTGAGCGCCCACGAGCTGCTGCTGTTCCCGCTGTTCCCGTCGTTCCCGTTGTCCCCGTTGGTGCCGCCGTCGGAGGGCCCGCTCCGGGCAGTGGGGGCGGCAGGGCCGTTGGACGAGTCGGCGGAAGGGCCGCAGGCCGACACCAGGGGCAGTCCCAGCAGGGCGCAGACCACGGCCAGCGCGACAGTGGGCCGACCGGGACGCGGGGCGGACGACACTCGGACGCGCTTCGGAACGGAGCTGGCCATGTGCGGCCTCCTTGTGAACGGGACATGACCGGGCTTCGGGCATGCCTGTGCCAGGGCGGATGCCGGCCGAAGCCCTCGGGATATCGGTGAGTCTCGCAGCTGTACGGCCGCGAGGCAGCCCCGTTGCACAGCGGTGCTTAACCCCCCTCGACAGAGGGACTGGCGGTGCGTCGGTACAGTCCGTGGCACATCCCCTGACACGGAGGAGGGCGGCGCGCATGGACCTCGACCCCAGGCGCCTGCTGGTCCTGAGCGCGATCGCGCGGAGCGGCGGTCTCGCTCCGGCGGCACGCGTGCTCGGCCATACGCGGTCGGCGGTTTCGCAGCAACTGGCAAGCCTGGAACGAGAAGTGGGCCTGCCACTGGTCGACCGTTCGGGCCCACGGCTGGAACTCACCGCGGCCGGCCGGATGCTCGCCGCCACCGGGGACCGCATCAGTCAGGAGCTCGCCGCCGCGGCACAGCAGTTGGGCTCAGTGAACCAGCAGGCCGTCCAGGGGCCGGTGGCGATCGGGGCCACGTCGTGGGTGCTTGCCCGGATCGCGGTCCGGGCGCTGCGGCTGCTGGCCAGGTCGCATCCGCGGGTCGAACCGAGGTTCGTCGAGGCCGGGCTGCCGGACGGCCTGCGGCAGCTGCGGCTGGGCGAGCTGGACGTCCTGGTCGTCACCGACGACCGGGACACCGCGCTGCCGCTGCCGCCCTCGGTGCGGGCGCAGGTGTTGAGCGAGGACTACTACCGCGTGGTCGTCCCGGCCACCTGGGACGTGCCGACCGCCGCCGCCGGACTCTCCGGCCGTCCGTGGATCAGCGCCCCAGCGCACTCCGCTCGTGGCCGTGCCTTCGCCCGGTTCGCGAGCGTCCACGGGATCGTGCCGTCGGTCGAGCACCTGGCCGACCACATGATCTCCGTCCAGACGCTGCTGGCCGGGCAGCTCGGGGCCGCGGTCCTGCCGGCGCATTTCGCGGCCCGGTTGGAGCAGGTGACGGTGACGACGCTGCCCGTCACCGGCAGCCAGATCACACGGACGCTCTACCGCACCGGCCACGGCGGCACCGCCGCGGCCGCCCGGGTGGTGGCCGATGCCTTGCAGCAGGCGGCCCGTGACCACGCCGAGGCGGCGACCGTCGCCGGACACACGAGGGGCGACATCATCGTCCGTACGCTGCACGATCCCACCGAGGTGCCGCCGCCCCCGCCCTCTCGTCGCACGCCGGGCCGGCCGTAGGCGTATTGCCCTGCGAGGGCGAGGGCGTGTCCGCCAACCGCGCGCGAGGCCCACGAACGCCGCCCACTCGCCCTGACCGACCCGCAGCACCGGTCCGGCGCCCGCGGCCTTCGAGTCCCGTACGGCACCCGTACTGGACCCGTACGACCGGTCGGCGGCGTCGGCCGCGGGTTCACCGCCTCCCGGGAGCCGCGCCGATGACGACCGTTCGCGCCCACTCGGGCGGGGAGCCCGGGACGTAGTGGGGATCGTCGTCCTCGTCCCACGACCGGGGGAACAGGCCCACCACCGTCCGGCACGGCGGCTGTGTGCTCGGCCAGGGGGTCTGGCCATCGGTCAGGACCACGACGACATCGGGCCGCGGCTGCATCCGGAGGGCCCTGGCGAAGCCCGAGCGCAGATCCGTGCCCCCGCCGCCCACCAGTGGGATTCCCTCGGCACGGCACAGCGGATGCGCGACCCGGGCCGCCGCGTCGCACGGAAGGACGGTGATCAGGTCGCGACGGCCGCCGACGGCGCGGGAGATCGCGGCAACCTCCAGGAGCGCGCTGCCCAGTTCGGTGTCACTGACCGAAGCGGACGTGTCGATGACCACGGAGACCCGGGGCGGTCTGCGCCTCAGGCTCGGCAGCACGGCACCGGGCACACCGGCCGAGCGCCGCGACGGGCGGCCGTACGTGTAGTCCTCGCCCGCGCCGGACCCGGAGGTGGCCGAACGTACCGCCGCACCCAGCAACTCCCGCCGCGGCTGCGGCGGGTGGAAGGCCTCCTCCGCCCACCGCTTCCACCCCTTCGAGGCGTTCCCCGGACGGCCGGTGATGCCCTGCGCCACCCGGAACCGGACCGCGTCCCGTTCCTGCTCGCTGAGGCCGTGCGCGCCGTCCGGCCCCAGGTCCCACTCCCGCTCCAGTCCGTCGGCGCCACTGCCGCAGTCCAGCCAGGCCAGGTCCTGCGTATGCGGCCCGAGCCGGAACCGGCGCAGGTAGTCCTCCATGAGCCGGCCCTCGGGGAGCCCCAGGAAGGCCGGATCGACGACGCCCTCCGGCCGGGCCAGCCCCTCACCGAACACGTCGTCGTTGATCTCGCAGTCGGCGGCGATGTTCATCCGCAGCCGTTCCGCGGGGCCGGTCAGCCCGCGCTCCCGTGCGACCCGGTCGCTGCGCCCGTGGTGGTCGCGCAGCAGGTGCGACACCTCGTGCACCCAGACCCCGGCCAGTTCCTCCACCGGGGTCCGGTCCACGAAACCGGGCGAGACATAGCACCGCCAGTGCCGGTCGACGGCCATCGTCGGTACCCGCCGCGACTCCACGACACCCAGGGCGAACAGGGCCGTCGCCAAGTAGGGGCGGGCCCGGACGGCTTGCAGTCGGGCGGCGAAGAGCTTGTCGAGGTCCAGCGTTCCCGGTGCGTCCGGGACCATCGGCACGTCAGGGGTCATCGGCCGGCCTTCGCGGTGACCGCTTCCCGGTCCGCCGTCCGGGCAGCCGCCCGGTCCGCCCGCCGGGACAGGGACACCGCTCCGGCGAGCTGTTCGATCGATGCCGGGACGTCCCAGTCCTCCTGGCGCAGCGAGGCGAGCGTGGTCGCGGGGACGACCACCACGTCCGGGGCTCCTGTCTCCAGCGCCCGGACCAGGAGCGCCCATGCCGCGTCCCAGCGGGACTTCTCCGGGCGATTGCGGACCGCCGCCACCACACCGTCGAGCACGGCCTGACGCAGATCCCCCCGCTCGGGCAGCTCGGCCCCCGCCGGGTCGGCGAGCAGCGTCTCGGGGTCCGGCAGGTCCATCCGGTCCAGGCTCGCCAGCAGCTCCAGCCCGGGACCGTCACCCACGGTGCCCCTGACCAGCAGGGAGAGCACGTCCCTGGAGGAGCCGGCCGCGGTCGCGAACGCGATCAGGCACAGCGTCATGTCCCAGCTCCGGGGCGACGGCCAGGGACCGCCCCGGCGCGTTTCACCGCTGGGCAGCCGGTGCACGAGGGCCGGGCGGGCGGTGAGGAGCCCGCACACCGCGCGGCGGGCGAAGTCCACGGCCTCCGGCAGCCGCTCGGGGGCGAGCCGCGGCAGTGTCGCCCTGGGCCAGGTCCCGCCGAGGCCGCGCACCACGACCTCGTGGTCGTGGGTCCACTGGAGATGCACGAACCGGTTGGCCAGCGGCGGGCCCAGCTCCCAGCCGTCGGCCGCCGAGGAGCGCGGATTGGCGGCGGCCACGATCCGGACCCCGGGTGGCAGTTGCAGGGCACCGATCCGCCGCTCCAGCACGAGGCGGAGCAGGGCGGCCTGGACGGCCGGCGGCGCGGTGGACAGCTCGTCCAGGAACAGCAGCCCCCGGCCGGCCCGCACCAGGCGCACCGCCCAGTCCGGCGGGGCCATCGGGACGCCCTTTTCCGCGGGATCGTCCCCGACGATCGGCAGCCCCGAGAAGTCGGACGGCTCATGCACGCTGGCGATGACCGTGGTCAGCGGAAGGTCCAGGGAGGCGGCGAGCTGGGTGAGGGCGGAGGTCTTGCCGATGCCGGGCTCGCCCCACAGGAGTACGGGCAGATCGGCGGCCACGGCCAGCGTCAGCGCCTTTAGCTGAATGTCGGGGCGGGGTTCGGTGGTGGTGGTGGTGGAGCGCAGCAGGGCCGTCAGCTCGCCGGCGATGTCGAGTTGGGAGGCACGGTCCCGGTCGGAGGGCGCTTCGGGCATGACGAAAGGGGTGCGTACAGGCATGGACCCTCATCTGCCGTTTCCGGGAGCTCGGACGAAGACCGAGTGCCTGGTCAGCCCATTGTCCGGATCGAATCGATCTTTATCGTGACCTGCGTGCATGCTTCAATGCATGTACAGGAAAGAGCGGATTGTGTGAACTGTTCGGGGGAGGGGCGCCATGGCCGAATCGGATCGTCGGCTGGTGCAGACCGCGGTCATCGGGAGCGCCGCGTCGGGCCTGGGCATCGTTCTGCCGCAAGAGGCCGACGAGCTCCGGCGTCTGCGTCGGCGGCATCCGACGTACAGCTATTGGTGCGGCACCCAGCTCGGTGGCTGCGGCAACAAGTTGTCCGACCGGCTCTACGTGGACAAGGTCTGCCACTTCGCCCACGCACCGAATACCTCCTGCCACCGCAAGGCCAACGGCGCGAACAGTGCGGACCACCTCTTCATCAAGCAGGACCTCGCCCGCTGGGCCCGCAGGAGCGGTGTCGACGCGCGGGCCGTGCTGCGTGATCTGGGTACGGGTCCGGGTGACGCGGTCGACTTCCGGGTCCGTGACAGCCGGCAGCGGGTGCGCTTCCAGTTCCGGAGGCTGACGCACCCCGAATGGCGTTCCGCGCGCGAGGAGTTGGAGCGCGACGCGGCAAGCCTGGATTGGGTTTTCGGGCCGGGTTCCGCCCACCCGGAGACCATGGCGGAGATGTACGGGACGTTCGGCCACGTACTTCGCTTCCGTTTCGAGACCGAGGGGGTGGAGCGGCGTATCCGGATCAGGGCGGAGGAGGCGCGGAGCAGTACCGACTGGGTGCCGCTCGACGCCTGCGCGATGACGCCCGAGGGCCTGCGGGTTCCCGGCGTGGAGAGGCGAAGGCGTACGAGCCGTCGCCCCGTTGTGGGGACGGCTCCGGGTCCTGTGGTGGACCGGCCGGTGCCGCAGCCCCCGCGGGACGGTACGGCCCCTGCTCAAGCGTCCGTTGCTCCCGGGCGCGGCTCTTCGGCGGACGCTCCCGATCGGCGGGCCGCCGCCGGTGCGGACCGCCGGTCCGGCCCGCGTACCAGCCCGCTCGTGCGGAAGGTCCAACGCCTGGTGGAGGAGCTGAACGTGCTCGCGGCACCGGCGGAGGCCGACATACGGATGAAGGCCGAGCGGCTGGACCGCGAGGCGGCGGCGTGGGCCGTGCGGTACGGGCGGCTGACGAGCCCGGACTTCTGGTCCGGCAAGGCCACGAAGGTCGCAGCCCAGGGGGATTCGCTCGCGGGCCGGCTGGAGAAGCTGGCGCAGCACCTGAAATGACGCGCCCGCGAGGCCTGGTCAGGCGGGATTCGAGCCGAACGGTGGCCGCTCGCCGGTGAGTTCCTCCGGTGTGCGGCGCATGGCGACCAGGAGCGTGACGGCCGTGCCCACCACCGCCCACGCGGACAGCACCAGCAGGGGGCCGGTGACCGCGTTGCCCTTGAAGTAGGCGATCGAGCGCGCGACCCAGGTGCCCGCCCCGGGGGGCAGCGCGGGACCGATCGCCCGCCAGAAGTCCGGGATCATCGGCAGCGGGTAGGCGCCGCCGGCGCTCGGGTTGCCCGCGATCACCACGATCAGGACGGCCAGGCCGATGCCGACGATGCCGGTGAGGGCCTGGAGGGCGAGGGTGATCATGCCGACCGCGAAGACGGTCAGCGCGCCCAGACCCGACAGGCCCCAGAAGCTTCCGGGCAGGGCACCGAGGATCGGGCCGATGATGATCGCGCCGCCGATTCCGCCCACGATCGAGTACAGCGCCATGACGCCGGTCCGGATCACCGCGCGCTGACGGTTGGCGGGCTTGGAGCCCGCGCTGATCGCCAGGATCGAGGCGCAGAGGTAGCCGCCGACACACCAGCCCACGACCAGGTAGAACGACGAGATCCCGTTGAAGTCCTGGTTGGAGGCCGGGGCCAGGTCCACGGACCGTACGGTGCGCTGCTGGGTCCGGTCGACCTCTGTGATGATCTTCGTCAGGGTGGTGGCCAGCGAGGTGCCGCCGCCGGAGGCGACCAGCACGGTGTCGGTCGTGCCCTGGGGGCTGACGACCAGGGCGCCGTCGATCCTGCGATCGAGGATCTGCTCGCGGGCGGTGGCCGCGTCGGTGACCGCGCGGGGGTCCAGCGGGCCGCCGGGGAGATTCTTCAGCTCGGTGAGGAGCTGTGCGGAAACCTGCCGGGGCGCGACGACGCCGAAAGGTACGTCCGTCGGCTTCGGTCTGTGCAGCGCCCCGACGTAGGACGCGATGAACAGCAGCTGCAGTCCGAGCACACCGATGACGAGCAGTGCGGCCCGTGGAGTGACGGCGTTCTTCACCTCGTCAGCGAAAGTCATGCCCCCACGTTCCGGGGCGTCGGCCGTTCGTGCAGTCGGGGCTGGGCCGAATGGCTGACCGGAACCCTTGCCGATCACCGGTCGGGGCCGGGAGACCGTTCCGCGCTCCGGATATCGTACGAATGTTCGAAACTTGGTCTATGGTGGAGAACGAGGGGGTGGTGAGTACGGATCGTTCAGGAGGTGCAGGTGCCCGGGTTCACGCATCTGCGTACCGTTTCCGGGTTCTCCCTGAGGTACGGGGCCTCGCATCCGGAACGGCTGGCGGAGCGCGCCGCCCGGCGGGGGATGGACGCTCTGGCACTGACCGATCGCGACACGCTCGCGGGCGCGGTCCGCTTCGCCAAGGCCTGCGAGGGTGCCGGGGTGCGGCCGCTCTTCGGGGTGGAGCTCGCGGTGGGTCCCGCGGCGGCGGAGCATACGAGAGACGGCGGGCGTACGCATCGGCTGCGGACCCCGGTCCGCGGCGGCGCCTTCGTCGATGAATCCGCGTCCCGGGCCACCTTCCTCGCCCGGGACGGAGCCCGGGGCTGGGCGGAATTGTGCCGTCTCGTCACCGCCGCCCACGCCCCCGCGCCCGACGGCGCCGGACAGCCCCTGGTCGGCCGGTCCGAGCTGCCCGCCGAAGGGCTCACCGTGCTGCTCGGCCCCGCCTCCGACATCGGCAGGGCGCTGATCGCCGGCCGCCCGGACCGGGCCGCCGCGCTGCTCGCCGGCTGGCGGGAGATCTACGGCGACGACCTGCGCCTCGAAGCCGTCCACCACGGGCGCGAAGGCACCGGACCCGGATCGCTGCGGCTCGCCGCCCGTACCGTCGGCTTCGCCGCCGAGCAGGGAGTACGGGCCGTGCTGACCAACGCCGTCCGGTACGCCGACGCCGGGCAGGGCCCGGTCGCCGATGTGCTCGACGCGGCCCGCGGGCTGGTCCCCGTCGACCCCCGCCGCTCCCCGCTCGACAGCGGGGAGCGCTGGCTGAAGGACGCCCGCGCGATGGCGGAGACCGCCGGGCGGATCGCCTCGGCCGCCGGTCTCGGCCGGGACGCCGGGGAGCGGCTGCTCGCGGAGACCCGGCGCACCGCCGACGCCTGTGTCGTCGACCCCGAGGGCGACCTCGGCCTCGGCGCCGTCCACTTCCCCGAACCGGAGCTCGTCGGCGCCGGGCGGCGCACCGCCCAGCGGGTGCTGGCCTCCCGCGCCGCCGCCGGCATGGTGCTGCGCGGCTACGACCGCAGGCGCGACTACTGGGAGCGGATGCACCAGGAGCTGGACATCATCGCCTACCACGGTTTCGCCTCCTACTTCCTGACGGTCGCTCAGGTCGTGGATGACATAAGGGCGATGGAGGTACGGGTCGCCGCCCGGGGCTCCGGTGCGGGCTCCCTGGTCAACCATCTCCTCGGGATCGCGCACGCCGACCCGGTCGAGCACGGGCTGCTGATGGAGCGCTTCCTCTCCAGGCGCCGCTTCGTGCTGCCCGACATCGACATCGACGTGGAATCCGCCCGCAGGCTCGACGTCTACCGCGCGATCATCGGCCGCTTCGGCACCGAACGGGTCGCGACCGTCGCCATGCCCGAGACCTACCGGGTGCGCCACGCCATCCGGGACGTGGGCGCCGCGCTCTCCATGAACCCGGCCGAGACCGACCGGCTCGCCAAGGCCTTCCCGCACATCCGGGCCCGCGACGCCCGTGCGGCCATGGAGGAACTGCCCGAACTGCGTGAAGTGGCACGGGAGAAGGACCGGTACGGGCGGCTCTGGGAGCTGGTGGAGGCGCTGGACGGACTGCCGCGCGGTATCGCCATGCACCCGTGCGGGGTGCTCCTCTCGGACGCCTCGCTGCTGCGCCGTACACCCGTCGTGCCCACCAGCGGCGACGGCTTCCCGATGGTGCAGTTCGACAAGGAGGACGTGGAGGACCTGGGGCTGCTCAAGCTCGATGTGCTGGGTGTGCGGATGCAGTCGGCGATGGCGCACGCGGTCACGGAGATCGGGCGGGCCTCGGGGCAGGACGTGGACCTGGACGCCGTGCCGCCGGATGACCCGGAGACGTACCGGATGATCAGGAGCGCCGAGACGCTGGGCTGCTTCCAGATCGAGTCGCCGGGCCAGCGCGATCTGGTCGGCAGGCTCCAGCCGGCCGGTTTCCACGATCTGGTGGTCGACATCTCGCTGTTCCGCCCCGGGCCGGTCGCCGCCGACATGGTGCGGCCGTTCATCGAGGCCCGGCACGGCCGGGCCCCCGTGCGCTACCCGCACCCCGATCTGGAAGGGCCGCTGCGCGAGACGTACGGAGTGGTCGTCTTCCACGAGCAGATCATCGAGATGGTCGACATCATGACCGGCTGCGGCCGGGACGAGGCCGACCGGGTCCGGCGCGGGCTCTCCGACCCCGACTCGCAGGGCCGGATCAAGGTGTGGTTCGCGCAGCGGGCGGCGGAGAGGAAGTACGGCGCCGAAGTGATCGCCCGGACCTGGGAGATCATCGAGGCGTTCGGCAGTTACGGCTTCTGCAAGGCGCACGCGGTCGCCTTCGCCGTGCCGACGTACCAGTCGGCGTGGCTCAAGGCGCACCACCCGGCGGCCTTCTACGCCGGGCTGCTCACCCATGATCCCGGGATGTACCCGAAGCGGCTGCTGCTCGCGGACGCGCGGCGGCGCGGGGTGCCGGTGCTGGCGCTGGACGTGAACCGGTCGGCGGCCGCCCATCGAATCGAACTGGTGTCCGATGATGGAGGAGGGAAGGGCATCTGGGGGGTGCGGCTCGCGCTCTCGGACGTCCATGGCATCAGCGAGGCCGAGGTCGCCCGGATCGAGGCCGGGCAGCCCTACACCTCGCTGCTGGACTTCTGGCAGCGGGCCAGGCCGGGCAGGCCGGCCGCCGAACGGCTGGCCCGGGTGGGCGCGTTGGACGCGTTCGGCGCCAACCGGCGCGATCTGCTGCTGCACCTGTCCGAACTGCACCGCGCCCAGCGGGGCGCGGGCTCCGGCACCTCCGGCGCGCAGCTCCCCCTCGGCGGCGGGCACCGGACCGGCTCCATCGGCCTGCCCGACCTCAACGAAGCGGAACGGCTCAGCGCCGAGCTGGGCGTCCTGAGCATGGATGTCTCCCGCCATCTGATGGACGATCACCACGCCTTCCTGAAGGAGCTCGGCGCGGTCTCCGCCAAGCGGCTGCGCGAGGCACGGCACGGGGACACCGTGCTGGTCGCGGGCGCCAAGGCGGCCACCCAGACCCCGCCGGTCCGCTCCGGCCGCCGGGTCGTCTTCACCACCCTGGACGACGGTACGGGCCTGGTCGACCTGGCCTTCTTCGACGACAGCCACGCCGCCTGCGCGCACACCGTCTTCCACTCCTGGCTGCTGCTGGTGCGCGGAGTGGTGCAGCGACGCGGACCGCGGAGCCTGAGCGTGGTCGGCGCGGCAGCCTGGAACCTGGCGGAACTGGCCGAGCTGCGGCGTACCGGCGGACTCGACGCGGTCGCGGACCGGCTGGCGGCGGAACCCCCGTCCGAGGAACTCCCCTCCGGGGGCGGTGACGGCGGCCGCCGCATCCAGCTGCCGACGGGGTACGAGATGAACCCCTGGTCCGACCTCCAGCCGCCCGGCGAAGGCGTCGCCACCGGCAGGAAGCTGTGGCACCAGAGCCCGGGGAGCGCGGGATGAGCACCGCACCCGATGCGCCGGGAATCCTGTACCTGCGGTTCCGCAAGGTCGGCGGCGGCCCCCCGGACAGCGCCGGTTACGAGGGGCTGCTCGCCCTGCTCGGCGCGTTCACCCCGGTGGTCGAGGCGGTTCCGCCCGACGGGGCGCTCGCCGATGTGCGCGGCGCGCTGCGCTACTTCGGGCGGGACGTGAAGGGGCTGGCCTCGGTGATCCGGATCCGCGCGCTCGCCCTGCACGGCGTGGACTGCGCGATCGGGGCGGCGGAGAACCCGATGCTGGCCAGGACGGCGGCACGGCAGGCCGCGCCCGGGACGACCTTCGTGGTGCCCGGGGGCGGGGGAGCGGAGTTCCTCGCGGACCGGCCGGCCGCGGCCCTGGACGGTGTCGGGGCGGCGACGGCCCGCACCCTGTGCGGGTACGGGCTCGACTCCGTCGGCCGGATCGCGGCGGCCCCGCTCGGCACCCTCCAGCGGATCACCGGCGTACGGACCGGCCGCGAACTGTGGGAGCGGGCGCGCGGGATCGACCGCACGGCGGTCGTGCCGGGCGCCGCCGCCCGGTCGATCGCCGCCGAACGGTCCTTCCCGCGCGACGAGCTGGACCGGGAACGGCAGCGCCGCGCACTCATGTCGCTCACCGAGGAGCTGGGGGCCAGGATGCGCGGGGACGGGCAGGTCTGCCGCGGCCTCGCGGTCTCCGTGCGCTACGCCGACCGCACCGGATACTCGACGCTGGCCCGCAGCCGTACGCTCCGGGAACCCACCGCCCACTCCGCGGCGCTCACCGCCCTCGCGTACCGGATCCATGACTCGTTCGCGCTGCAACGGGCCCGGGTGCGGGGGATCGGGCTGCGCGCCGAGGGGCTGACGGACCGCGAGCGGGCCACGCACCAGCTGTCCTTCGACCCGGTGGACGAGCGGGCGCGCCGGATCGAGGCGGTGGCGGACCGGCTGCGGGCCAGGTACGGCCCACGGGCCGTGATGCCGGGGCGGCTCGCGGCCTGACCACGCTTCTGGCCACGCCCCCGATCCCGCTTCCGGCTCGCCCGATTGATGGACCGTCACTTTTTACCGACGCGTAACTTCCCACGCCACCCTACTCACGCGTAATTTGACACGGGAACACGGAAGAATCAGCAGTCGGAACTTGTGGTCCGGGCCGCAGGATGTACAGACATCGCAACTCCCTTGAGCCGCAAGGAGACCACACGATGCTGCCCTGGACACGTGCGCCGCGTACCCCACGTGCGCGGAGGACCCTCGCCGCACTGCTCCTCGCCGTCGCCGCAGTCGCCACCCCCACGGCCGCTGCCGCTGCAGCCACCCCCACCGCCGCCACGGTCACCTCCCATGGCTGGAACGACTACTCCTGCAAGCCCTCCGCAGCCCATCCCCGCCCCGTCGTCCTGGTCCATGGAACCTTCGGGAACTCGATCGACAACTGGCTGGTCCTCGCCCCCTATCTCGTCAACCGGGGCTACTGCGTCTACTCGCTCGACTACGGGCAACTGCCCGGTGTGCCGGTCTTCAACGGCCTCGGCCCGGTCGACAAGTCGGCCGGACAGCTCGCCTCGTTCGTCGACAAGGTGCTCGCCGCCACCGGCGCCGGCAAGGCCGACCTCGTGGGCCACTCCCAGGGCGGCATGATGCCGAACTACTACCTGAAGTTCCTCGGCGGGGCCGCCAAGGTGAACGCCATGATCGGGCTCGCCCCCGACAACCACGGCACCACCCTGCTCGGTCTGACGAAGCTGTTGCCGTACTTCCCGGGAGCGGCGGACCTGCTGAACGCCAACACACCCGGTCTCGCCGACCAGGTGGCGGGCTCCCCGTTCATCACCAAGCTCAACTCGGTCCCCGACACCGTGCCCGGAGTGCACTACACCGTCATTGCGACCAGGTACGACGAGGTCGTGACCCCGTACCGCACGCAGTTCCTGGACGGGCCGGACGTGCACAACGTCCTGCTCCAGGACCTGTGCCCGGTCGACCTCTCCGAGCACGTCGCGATCGGCACCGTCGACCGGATCGCCTACCACGAGGTGGCGAACGCCCTGGACCCGGCGCACGCCAGCCCCACCACCTGCGCCTCGGCCGTCGGGTAGGGGAAGCGGCGGTACGAGGGGTCCGGACACCCCGGCCGGGGAATCCCTCGTGCCCGACGGGTCCCTCGTACCGATGATCCCTCGTACGGAGCGGCACGGCTGTCGGTGGTGGCTGGCACGATCTACCCATGACGACGATCGACTGGGATTCCGCAGCCGACTCCTTCGACGAGGAACCCGACCACGGGCTGCTCGACCCGGTGGTCCGGCACGCCTGGGCGCAGCGCTTGGAGAGCTGGCTGCCCGGCGAGCGCTCCGAGGTGCTCGACCTGGGGTGCGGCACCGGGAGCCTGGCCCTGCTCGTCGCCGGGCAGGGGCACCGGGTCACCGCCGTCGACCGCTCCCCGCGCATGGTGGAGCAGGCACGGGCCAAGCTCGCCGGGACGGGCACCGCGGTGTTCACCGGCGACGCGGCCCGACCGCCGGTCGGCAATCAGCGGTTCGACGTGATCATGGCCAGACATGTGGTGTGGCTGCTGCCCGACCCGGCGGCGGCCCTGCGCCACTGGTTCACCCTGCTGCGGCCGGGCGGCCGGCTGATCCTGGTCGAAGGCGTCTGGGGCGGCGTCGGTCTCTCCGCCGGGCGGCTGACCGGACTGCTCTCGGAACTCACCGAACGCATCCACCACGAGCGGCTCTCCGACGATCCGAACCTGTGGGGCAAGCGGGTCGACGACGAGCGCTACACCCTGGTGGCCCGCGCCCAACCGCCGCACCGGCACACCGAGGTCGTCGATGTGCATCTGATCCTCCGCCGCGGCCCCGAGGTCCTGCTCGCCCGCCGGGCCGGCACGGGGTACGCGGACGGGCTGTTCAACGGCCCGTCCGGACATGTCGAGGACGGCGAGGACGTCCGCGAGGCGGTGATCCGGGAGGCCGCCGAGGAGATCGGCGTCGAACTCGGCCCGGACGAGCTGCGGGTCGCCCTGGTCATGCAGCACCGCGGTCCCGGCGGCAGGCCCAGGACCGGCTGGTTCTTCGAGGCGGAGTACGACCCCGGCCGCGAGCCGTACAACCGTGAGCCGGACAAGTGCTCCGAGCTGGCCTGGTTCCCGTTGGACGCCCTCCCGGACGACATCGTCGCCTACTGCCGGGCGGGGCTGGACGGATACCGGGCGGGGGAGCACTTCCTCATCCACTGGCACGAGGACGGCGACACCGTGGCGTACCAGCCGCACGGCGTCCGCCGCGCCGTCCCGTTGCCGGCCGGCGGGTCCGGCACCGGCTCGGTGCATCACATCGAGCTGTGGGCGCCCGATCTGGCGGTGGCCGAGCAGGGGTGGGGCTGGCTGCTCGGAGAGCTGGGCCATGTCCCGTACCAGCGCTGGGAACACGGGCGGAGCTGGCGGCGCGGCGACAGCTACGTGGTGGTCGAGCAGTCGCCCGATCTGACTCCGGGGCCGCACGACCGGCACCGCCCCGGGCTCAACCACCTCGCGTTCCACGTCCGGGACCGGGCCACCCTCGACGCCCTGGTGGCAAGGGCCCCGGAGCACGGCTGGCGGCCACTCTTCGAGGACCGCTACCCGCACGCGGGCGGCGACGGGCACATCGCCGCCTATCTGGAGGACGCCGCGGGGTACGAGGTGGAGCTAGTCGCCGGAGTCCGGCAGGCCCGCCCGGCGCCGGAGGAACCGGCGCCGTACACCGATGTGTGGGAGTGGCGCCGGGACCGGGCGTACTGACCACGGACGGCGCGGCCCCGTTCCCTCCGGCCCGTCGGAGGTGTTGGCCGGTCGGGCCGGCCGGACGCGTCGCCCGTCAGCTGTGCGCGTCGTGCGGCCCGGGGCGGGGATCCGGTCCGGATTCGCGGAAGTGCAGGACGAATCGGGCGCGTTCCCCCTGGATGCGCCGACGGACATGGAGCACCGGTTCGCCGTCGGGCGTGCAGCTGACGCCCTCGCGGACGAGCAGCGGACTTCCGGCCGGTACGCCCAGAAGGTCGGCGTCCCCGATGTCGGCCCCGATCGCGCTGAAGGCGCGCCAGTCGTACTCCAGGGTGATGCCGGCGCTGTCGGCCAGCGCGCGGACCAGGTTCTCCACCGGTCCGGGGGCCGTGAGTTCCCGGGGCAGCAGGGCGCGGGGTATCCAGTAGCTGCTGATGCCCCAGCACTCCGAGCCGCTGGAGAACACCGTCTCCACCCGGGCGAGGACACCGGCGGGCCGGCCCAGATGGCGCGCCGCCTCCTCGTCGGCCGCGGTGGCACCCGCCGGCAGGACGGCGGTGATCGTCTCCTGGACGTCCAGGCCCCGTTCGGCGGTGGACTCGGGCAGTGAGGCATGTGTGCTGCCCATGTCGAACCGCTGGCTGCGGGGGTCGACCGTGATCGACACCCGGGCGACGGGCAGGCGTGCGAAGGTCCCGATGCCCCGGCGGATCTCGATGGCGGCGGCCCGCTCCAGTTCCGCGACGGCCTCGCGGACGGTCAGGCGGTTGACGCCGAACTCGGCACACATCTCGGGTTCGCTCGGCAGCCGGGAGCCGGCCGGGAACTCCCCGGCGTCGATGCGTTCCTGGATGAGGCGGGCCAACTGGAGATAGCGCGGACTGGTCCTTCGGTGGTTCGACACCCCTGGATAGTACGAACCTTCGCGCCCCGGCGGGGGCCGGGTGCCCACCCGGGCGGGCACCGCACCGGGGCCGTTTCGCCGATGTTCACGTGCAGGCCATTCGCGGGGCCGGACCCCCACACCTGAGACATCTATACATCTAGATGTCTCCTCCTGGGCCGCGGCCGAGGAGACGGGCCTGCGGGTCCTGCGGGCCCCGCTGGACGCCTCCGCCGAGATGGCCGCGGCCGGCCCCGGTTCGCTGCGGACCCCCGACGACCTGGGCCGCTGCTACCTGACCCTGGCCGAGCGCACGCCCCGGGCGATCACGGACGCGGTCACGGCGATCCGCCCGGACCCCTGAACGCGTACCTCCGCGAGGTCAGACCAGCAGGGCCGCGAGGCCTTCCGTGCGGGCCAGGTGTTCCAGCTCGTCCAGTGCCCGGCGCGCCGCACCGGCCGCCGCCGGATCGCGTCCGGCGAGACCGCTCTCCTCGAACTCGTCCTCGTCCAGCCGCAGTACGGACGAGCCGTCCGCCGACACCCACAGATCGAGGTCCAGGTCCTCCACCAGGAGCTCCCCGTCCCGCAGCACCGCGGGGCGGGTGATGTCGCAGTACCAGCCCTTGAGCCGGCCCGCGCCGGTACGGACCTCCTTCACGGCGAACCAGCGGTCGCGCCAGTAGTGCTCGGTGAAGACGTCGCCAGGCTCGAACCGTACGAAGCCGAAGTCACGGACCCCGGGCGCCGCCCACGGCGCACGCACCGTCACCCGGACCCCGTCGTCGCGGATCACATCCGCGGGGTAGCGGATCTTGGTCCGCCCGGCCTTCACCAGGGCGACCACCAGCGCGGTCTCAGCCGAGCCTGCGGACATGGCGCACCTCCGTGGCACAGATCTCGTAGCCGAACCATCGATTGATCGCCAGCATCGGGCCGTTGTCCGCGTCGTTTCCGGTGTATGCGTCCGTGTACCCGGCGGCGCGCGCCCGGTGCAGCGAGTCGTTCTTGGCGAGCTTGGCCAGGCCCCGGTTGCGGTACGCCCGGCGGGTGCCGGTCATCCCGGACATGTACCGGGTCAGGCCATCGGTCTCCGCGACGCTGAACGCCGCCACTTCCCCGTCCACCACCGCGACCGAGGTGAGCTCGTGGTCGAGCGCGGGGGCGCGCCAGGTGTGATTGAGCCAGTCCTCGTAGTCGGTCAGTTCCATCGGGGTGTCGCTCGGCTCGTCGGCCGTGGTCTCGGCGTCCGCCTCGAAGAGCGGGCGCGGGTCGTCCGCGAAGTCCGCGGCGGTACGCAGCTCGACGCCCGGCGGGAGCTCCTGACGGGGCGGCAGCGATCCGCCGGCCAGGTCGAGGTGGAGGAAGTGCGCCGGGCGGCTCGACGCGTAGCCGCGCTTCTCGGCGAAGGCCAGGTTCGACGGGGTGGCGAGCACCCAGGTGTAGATCGCGGTCGCGCCCTCCCGCGCCAGGTACTCCTCGGCCGTGCGCAGCAGCAGCGCACCCGCCCCGCGCCCGGTGCGATCCGGATGCGTGTACGTGTTGCAGAACCCCTGTCCGGGTTCGGTGCTGTCGTGGACGAGGCCGACCTGCGCGGTCCCGATGAGCTCCCCGTCCTCCTCGGCGACCAGCAGCCGGGAGCGCTTGTCCGGGTGGGCCGAGGCCAGTTCGAAGGTGACGCACTCGGGCGTCGTCACCATGAAGGGCAGGGCGGCACGCCGGACCCGCACCCAGTCCTCCGCGTCGGCGGGGAGGAAGTCGCGAACGATGACAGTCATGGGCCGGACGTTACGCGTGGGCCGCCGCCGGTCGCTCCCGAATTTCCGGCGGTGGGGCGGACGTGGGGGAGAATCGGGGCGTGACCCTGAAGATCGCCCTTGATCCGGATGCCGGTACCGCCCCGTACGAGCAACTGCGCACGCAGATCTCCGAACTGGCCCGCTCCGGCGCGCTGCCCGTCGGTTTCAGACTTCCGACGGTACGCGGCTTCGCCGAGGAACTGGGCCTCGCCGCGAACACCGTCGCGAAGGCGTACCGCGCGCTGGAGGCCGACGGGGTGATCGAGACCCGTGGGCGCAACGGCACGTTCGTCGCCGCCGCCGGTGACGCGGCGGACCGTCATGCGGCGGCCGCGGCACAGGAGTACGCGGAGCAGGCGCGGCGGCTGGGCCTGTCCCGGGCCGAGGCGCTGTCCCTGGCACAGGACGCGGTACGGGCGGCGTACGGGGCCGGGTGAGCCGGGGGACGGGGCGGTGGGGCGGGGCCGCGGGGCCCGGGGATACAGCCGCGGGGCTCAGAGATACAGGCCCGCGTCCGCCCCGGAGTCCTGCTTCGGCACCGACGCGGGACCGCTTCCGCGCCGAAGCGCGTACAGCTCGGCGAGCGTCGCGCCCTCGCGGCCGAGTCCTTCCTCCGTGCCCAGCCAGGCCACCGCCTCCTTGCGGGTCAGTGAGCCCACCTCGATCCTGGCGAGGCAGCGGCCGGGCCTGACCACGGCCGGGTGGAGCCGCTCCAGGTCCTCGTTGGTGGTGACGCCCACCAGCACATTGCGGCCCTGCCCGAGCAGCCCGTCGGTGAGGTTCAGCAGCCGGGACAGCGCCTGGCCCGCGGTGTGCTTGGCCTCGCCGCGGATCAACTCGTCGCAGTCCTCCAGGAGCAGCAGCCGCCACCGGCCCTTGGACGTGCCCTCGTCCTCGCCGATCGCGATGTCCATCAGGTAGCCGACGTCGTTGAAGAGCCGCTCGGGATCGAGCACGCAGTCGACCTGGCACCAGTCCCGCCACGAGCGCGCGAGCGTGCGCAGCGCGGACGTCTTGCCGGTGCCCGGCGGGCCGTGCAGCAGGAGCAGCCGGCCCGAGATGTCGTCGGGCGTGACCTTCATCAGCCGGTCCATGGCATCGGCCACCGGCGCCGTGTAGTTGCCGCGGACCTCGTCCCAGGTGCCGGCGGCGATCTGCCGGGTGGTGCGGTGCGGGCCGCGGCGCGGGGAGACGTACCAGAAGCCCATCGTCACGTTCTCGGGCTGGGGTTCGGGCTCGTCCAGGGCGCCGTCCGTCGCCTGGCCGAGGATCTGCTGGGCCAGCTCCGCGCTGGTCGCGGTGACCGTGACATCGGCGCCGCGGTTCCACCGCGAGACGAGCAGCGTCCAGCCGTCGCCCTCGGCGAGCGTGGCACTGCGGTCGTCGTCGCGGGCGGCGCGCAGCACCTTGGCGGCCGGGGGCAGCAGGGTCGCCCCGGCCTTGACACGGTCCAGGGTGGAGCTGTGCGAGTACGGCTGCTCGCCCGTCGCGAAACGGCCGAGGAACAGCGCGTCGACCACATCTGACGGGGAATCGCTGTCATCGACGGTGAGCCGGATCGGCAGAGCGGACTCGGGGTTGGCAGACATGGCGCCCATGATCCGGCAAGGGGGTACCCGGCGCACCCGGGTTTCACTACCTTCCTCCCCTTTCCCGGCAGTGGTCACGGACATGACGCAGCCTCAAGAGGGCGCGGAAGGGAACCCGAATCATTGGAGCAACTTGGCATGCACACTTCCAATAGGGGTGCCGGTACTGCTACCACGGACTCGGCAGACCGGGCGGAGATCCCGTCGGTCGGTCCCAGGGAGGTTCCATGAAAATGTCCAGACTCGCGGCGTTCTCGTCCTCGCTCCTGCTCGGTGCCGTACTCGCTCTGACCGGAGCGGCCACCGCCGGCGCCGCAACGTCTGTTCAGGCCGTCGACTACGTCGCCCTCGGCGACTCGTACTCCTCGGGTGTCGGGTCCGGCAGCTACGACAGCGCCAGTGGTGACTGCAAGCGCAGCACCAAGGCGTATCCCGCCCTCTGGGCCGCCGCCAACTCGCCCGCCTCGTTCGCCTTCACCGCTTGCTCGGGTGCTCGTTCGGGTGATGTGAAGGCCAATCAGCTCGGCCCCCTCAACTCCTCGACCGATCTCGTCTCGATCTCCGTCGGCGGCAATGACGCGGGCTTCGCCGACGTCATGACCACCTGCGTCCTCCAGTCGGAGGCCACCTGCCTCAGCCGGATCGCCACGGCCCGCGGCTATGTCGACACCACCCTGCCCGGCAACCTCGACTCGGTGTACTCGGCGATCCACGCCAAGGCGCCGTCCGCCCGTGTCGTCGTCCTCGGCTACCCGCGCTTCTACGAGATCGGCGGCACCTGTGCCGTCGGCCTGAGCGACAAGGTGCGCACCGCGATCAACGGGGCGGCCGACTACCTCAACGCGGCGACCGCCAAGCGCGCCGCCGACCACGGCTTCGCCTTCGCCGATGTCGCGGGGAAGTTCACCGGTCACGAGATCTGCTCCGGGAGCGCCTGGCTGCACAGCCTCAACTGGCTCAACATCGGCGAGTCCTACCACCCCACCGCCGCCGGACAGTCGGGCGGCTACCTGCCCGTCCTCAACTCGGCGGCCTGAGTCACCAGCGCATGTGCCGGGCCCGTTCAGCCGTCTGACGGGCAGGGGGCCCCTGTTCACCGGGGTCTCCGTCCGGCGGGGTGCGCGGCCGGCCGACGGCCCGTGGCGGGCCCGTGGGCGGAGCGACTTCGTCCGTTTCCGTTCTGTCCAACTCGCCCTGAAATCAGGCAGATTCATGAGTGAGGTGTCAACCTCCGTATGTGTGTGTGCAATCCTGCGACCGGGATACACGAGTGTCACTGCGGGGCGATAGGGTTAACCTGCCCGGGCCGGGTGCCCTCGTACGGGTGGGGAGTGACATGGAACAGATAGCGATGCGGAGCAGGCCGCGTGTGCCTGCCATCACATGCGGGAGCGGTGCGACGAGTTCGCGCCTGGACCGCCATCTCGCGGTGCTCGGCGGTCCCGCCGTGTCACAGCGGGAGGCCGCCGAGGCGACACTGCTGATGCGCGAGCTCACCTCGCGCGATGCCGCCCACCGTCGCCGGAGCAAGAGCGCGCGGGTCTCGCTCTTCGCGCCGCTGCGACGACTCCGGCGCTCGCTCTTCGGCAGCCGCCACTGACCCGACGGCCCGTCACGACCGCCCACCGGTCCTCCGTCCGGGCTCCCCGGCCAGGGTTCGTCGCCCGGCCTCCCGCTCGGGGCCGCAGGTGATCGCACCGTCCCGGCGCTGCGCTGCTGTCCGCCCTCCCGTCATCCCCAGGGCCCACGGCGGCGCTTCGGTGTGTTCACCGGGCGCCGGAGGGTGACGGCCGCGGTCCCGGGAAGACTTCGGTGAATGCTTCAGCGGGTACTTCGGTAAATACTTCGACGCCGAAGTACTTCTAGACTGTACGTATGTCCGAAAAGCGAGCCGCGCGCCTGAGCCCCGACGAACGAAGGGCCCAGTTGGTCGCCATCGGCCTGGACATGCTCGCCGAGCGGTCGCTGGACGAACTCTCCACGGACGACGTGGCGCGGCGGGCCGGTATCTCGCGGGGACTGCTCTTCCACTATTTCGACTCCAAGCGCGACTTCTACCGCGCCGTGGTGCAGCAGGAGTGCGACGACTTCGTCGCAGCCACGGAACCGGACCCCTCGCTGGGACCCGTCCCCTGGCTGCGGTCGTTCATCGCCGGTTTCGTGCGGTACGTACTGGAGCACCGCAAGGTCTATCTCGCCCTGGTCCGCGGCGCCGCGGGCAGTCACCCCGTGGTGGAGGACATCGTCGACGGAACCAGGGCCACCCTCGCCCGGCGGGTGGCGGAGGGGCAGCGGCGGCTCGGGATGCCGGACTCGCCGCGACTGGCTGTCGCCGCCCGCGCCTGGACGGCGTTCGCGGAGGAGGCCGTGACCAGCTGGCCGCGCGGGGAACCGGACGCGCCGGCGGAGCTCGGGGCCTTCCTGGAGTCGAGCTTCATCAGCCTGCTCGGCGCCCTGGACCGGCCCTGCGCGCTGCCCCGGTAAGGCGTCCCGACGGTCACTCGCCGCCGCGCGCGTAACGCCGTACGGACAGCGGCACGAACACCGCGAGGAGCACCGCCGACCAGGCGAGCGTCCCGGCCACCGGATGGGCGACCGGCCAGGCGGCGTCGGCGGCCGGGGACGCGTTGCCGAACAGGTCGCGGGTGGCCGAGGCCATGGCGCTGATCGGGTTCCACTCCGCGACCGTCCGCAGCCAGCCCGGCAGATTGTCGGTCGGGATGTAGGCGCTCGACAGCAGCGGCAGGATGAAGGTGGCGCTGCCCAGCTGACCGGCGATCTCCTCGTTGCGGATCAGCAGGCCCAGCCAGCAGCCCAGCCACGACGTGGCGAACCGGAGGAGCAGCAGCAGCCCGAAGGCGCCCAGGGCGGCGAGCGGCCCGCCCTCGATCCGCCAGCCGACCGCGAGTCCGACGAGGATCAGCGGGACCATGCCGATGGCCGTGGTCAGCAGATCGGCGGCGGTCTGGCCGAACGGCACGGCGGGCCGGCTCATCGGCAGTGTGCGGAACCGGTCCATCACCCCGCGGTGGCAGTCCTGCGAGGACTGGAACATCCCGACCATGATGCCGTTGGCCGCCGTCGCGGCCAGCAGACCCGGTACCAGGAACGCGCGGTACTCCTGGCCCGGCATGGCCAGCGCGCTGCCGAACACGTACCCGAAGAACAGCAGCATCGTGATCGGCATGGTCTGGGTCAGGATCACCACGCCCGGGGCCGCCTTGATCCGCTGCAGATGGCGGCCCAGCACGGCCAGGGCGTCGGCGACGGGGGTGCTCGCGGCGGTCGTGGCGGGCCGCTCGTGGACCAGTGTCGTGCTGCTCATGCTGCCGTCTCCTTCAGGGGCGGGGAGGTGCGGCCGTCGCCGCGGTCGGTCAGGCGGAGGAAGACCTCGTCGAGCGTCGGCGGGCGCAGGCTCGCGTCGATCACCGGTACGCCCGCCGTGTCGAGCTCGCGGACGATACGGGGGAGGGTGAGCGTGGTGTCGGTTGCGACGGCGCCCACGGTGCGGCGCTCGTGGTCGAGCACCGGTTCGGCGCCGGTGAGCTGGTCGAGCACGCCGGCCGCCGGGAGCAGCGCCGACTCATGGGCGACGACCACCTCGGCGTAACTGCCGATGCGGGACTTCAGCTCGGCGGGGGTGCCGCGATGGGCGGCCCGGCCCCGGTCGATCAGCACGATGTCGTCGGCCAGCTGATCGGCCTCCTCCAGATACTGCGTGGTGAGCAGGACGGTCGTGCCCCGGCCGGCCAGCTCCCGTACCGCCGCCCAGATCTGGTTGCGGCTGTGCGGGTCGAGACCGGTGGTCGGCTCGTCCAGGAAGAGCACCCGCGGGCGGGTCAGCAGACTGGCGGCGAGGTCGAGGCGGCGGCGCATGCCGCCCGAGTAGGTGCGGGCCGGGCGGTCGGCCGCCTCGGTCAGCTCGAAGCGCTCCAGGAGCTCGTCGGCGCGGGCGCGTGCCGCGTCGCCGCGGAACCGTTGCAGCTTGGCGAAGAGCCGCAGGTTCTGCCGGCCGGACAGCTCGCCGTCGACCGAGGCGTCCTGCCCGGTGACGCCGATCGCCGAGCGGACCGAGGCCGCCTCGCGCACCACGTCGTGGCCGGCGACCCGGGCGCTGCCACCGTCCGGCGTCGTCAGTGTGGTGAGCACCCGGACGGCGGTGGTCTTGCCCGCGCCGTTCGGCCCCAGCACTCCGCAGACGGTGCCCTCGGCGACCGCGAGGTCGAGCCCGCGCAGCGCGTGGACATCGCCGTAGCGCTTCTCCAGACCTTCACTAAGTACAGCGTACGTAGTTGTCATGCAGCCCACCGTACCGGACTACGTACGGTGTACGTAACTACGATGGTGAGCGAGGTGATGATCGATGGTGGGGCGACCCGCTGTACCCGAAGTGATCTGGGCGCGCCCCGAGCGCGCGGGCCGGGGCCCCAGGCCCGCATTCAGCCGAGCGGACATCGCGGCGGCCGCCGTCCGCATCGCCGACGCGGACGGCTTCGACGCGGTGTCCATGCGCAAGGTCGCGGCGGAGCTCGGCTGCGGCACGATGTCGCTCTACAACTACGTGCCGCGCAAGGAGGACCTGCACGAGCTGATGCTCGACGCGGTCAGCGACGGGTACGACTTCCCCGAGCCGTCCGGCGACTGGCGCGCCGACCTCGTCGCGCTCGCCCACCAGACCCGCGCGATGATGCATCGCCACACCTGGGTGCCCCGGCTGATGTCACCCGTGTACGGCTTCAGTCCGAATGCCCTGCGGTACCTGGAGTACGCGCTCAGCTGTCTGGACGGGGTCGACGCACGGTTCGGCGAGAAGATGGAACTCATCGCGATGGTCAACGGCGTGATCACCACCTATGTGGCCAACGAGATCGCCACGGCGGAGCGCAGCCGGTCGCTGCCCTGGTCCGAGGAGCAGGAGAACGCCGCGCGCACCGGCTATCTGATCAGCCAGATCGCGACCGGGAAGTATCCGCGGATGGCGGCGGGATTCGCCGAGGACCCGGGGCCGATCGATCTGGACGGGGTCTTCGACCGGGCGCTCCACCGGGTGCTGGACTCCTTCGACCGGTAGCGGGCGGGCCCGGTCGCCCTGTCACAGCAGCGCGAACTGCCCGTCCGGGCCCTCCTCCTGATGACCGAGCACCGACGCGGGCCGCCGGGCCGTGGCCGCGACGGGCAGGACGCCCGCCGCGCGGAGATCGGCGGCCGTGAGCTGCGGACCGTCGGCAAGACCCTCCTGCCGGGGCCGGAGCCCGTCCAACAGGGCGAGCAGAGCGATCAGTTCCAACAGCTCGGAGGTCCACTCCCGGGGCCAGGCCCGGGGCCGGACCGCCTCCAGGCCGTCCACGCCCTCCGCACCGGCCGCCGACCGCCGCTCGAACCAGAGCTCCAGCATCCGCACCCCGCCCACCCGGAACTCCCACGCCCCGGCAGGCACCGGCGAGATGCGGCCCGTCCCCAGCATGAGCGTCTCGTCGTCCGGGGCGTACGCCAGCCCGGCGGGCACGGGCGGAACCGCGGCCCGCACATAGGGCCGCCGCCCGCCGGGCAGCCGCGGGCGCTCCCCGCCCCGGGCGCCCCGCAGCTGCAACCGCAGCAGCTCCTGCCCCAGCTCCACCCCGGCCGACCAGCGCGCGGTGTCGGCGGGCAGCGGGACCACGCATCCGGCGGGGGAGTGGCGGGCCGTCGCGAGCGCCCAAGCCAGCACCGAACGGGCGGTCACCGAGTCCCCGTGGCGGGCGCGCAGCAGGGCGAGCAGCCCGGGGGCCAGATTGGGCTCGTGGCCCTCGGGGCGCCGGTACAGCGGCCGGATCCGGCCGGGCCGGCCCGCGGCGGAGTGGCCGTCCGGCAGCAGCGCCGTCACGGACAGGGCGGGGCCGGTGTCCTGGGGCACGTACCCGTGCTCCACGGCGAAGAGCTGGTGCGCGTCGGCGACCCGCCACAGCTCGGGACGGGCGGCGTCGATCAGCCGGTGGTCGGGGAGCAGCCACTGCTCGTCGAACGGGCCGTGCGCGATCCGTACCGGCTCGGGGCATGGTCCCTCCTCGCGGGCGAACCGGCCGGTACCGGTGGCCTGTCCGGGCAGCGCCGCCACCGGAGTCCGCGGGGTACGGGAACGCGTCGCCCGGAACAGCCGCTCGCGTTCGCCGGCCGGGGCCCGCACCAGCCGCTCCCAGCGCGCTCTGAGGGAGGCGGCGTCGGGGGCGATCACCCAGGGACGGCCGGTGCGCAGCGGCCGTACGGACCAGGGCATGAGGTCGTCGAGAAGCGGGGCGTCCGCGTCCTGGCCGTCACCGGAGCCGCCCGCCGCCCGTGCTGCCACCGTGTCGTCCTCCCCGTCGCCACGTCCGCCCGCCTTCCCGGGCATCGTAGCCGCGCCCCCGCGGCACGAGGCAGTGCGTCGGCGCCCTTCCGCGGCGGTCGGTGCGCCTCCACAGTGGTCAGTGCGCTTCCACGGTGACCGAGAAGGAGAACCGGTCGCCCCGGTAGCGGATCTGCGCCACGTCGACCACCTGGCCGCTCTCGTCGTACGTCACGCCCGTGTAGAACAGGATCGGGCTCAGCAGCGGGACCTGGAGGAGTTCGGCGGTGGCCGGGTCGGCCAGCCGCGCCTCGACCGTGTCGGTGATGCGCGCGATACGGACGCCGACCCGGTCGCGCAGCACCTTGGTCATCGGCCAGCGTTCGAGATCGGCGACGTCCAGGCGGGACGCGATCTCGGGACGCACCACGTTCTCCGCCCAGTTGGTGGGCTCGTCGCTGTCGCCGTCGTGGCGCAGCCGGCGGTAGCTGACCACCTCCGCGCAGTCGGGGAAGTACTCGGTGAGATCCCCCGGCACGGCGACCGGGCCGTGGCCGAGCACCGTGGTCCGCTCGCCCGACTGCTGGGCCACGATCGCATCGATCGAACCCAGCAGCCGGACCGGCGACACCCGGCGGGCGCGCGGCTCGATGAAGGTGCCGCGCCGCCGGTGCCGGCTGATCAGCCCTTCGGTCTCCAGCTCCTTGAGCGCCTGGCGCATCGTCAGGACGCTGACGCCGTAGTGCGCGGCGAGCTGCTCCTCGGTCGGCAGCCGGGCCGAGGCGTCCCTGGCGCGGCCCAGTATCGAGGCGCGCAACGACTGCGAGACCTGGTACCACAGCGGCAGCTTGCGGTTCAGGACCAGCGAATCGGGGGCGAAGGCCGGCCCCGGGGAGATCTTGGGCGTCTGAGGCACCTGGGGCCTTTCGTTCGGACCGGGCCGGGAGCGGCGGTGTCGCCTACGGCCTGAAGTTGCGGCTCAGACCCTGCCACACGTCGTCGTAGCCGTGCTGCAGATGACCGGCGGTCGCCGCCTGCCCCGTCGCCGTCACCGGCCAGCGGGTCTCGAACATGAAGGCGAGGCCGTCGTCGATCTTCTGCGGCTTCAGCTCCGCCTCGCTCGCCCGGTCGAAGGTCTCCCGGTCCGGGCCGTGCGCCGACATCATGTTGTGGAGCGAGCCGCCGCCCGGCACGAAACCGCCCTTGCCGGCCGTCTTCGCGTCGTACGCGCCCTCGATCAGGCCCATGTACTCGCTCATCACATTGCGGTGGAAGTACGGCGGCCGGAAGGTGTCCTCGCCGACCAGCCAGCGCGGTGCGAAGACGACGAAGTCGACACCGGCCAGACCGGGGGTGTCGGACGGCGACGTCAGCACCGTGAAGATCGACGGGTCGGGGTGGTCGTAGCTGATCGAGCCGATGACATTGAAGCGGTGCAGGTCGTAGACGTACGGGGTGTGGTTGCCGTGCCAGGCGACCACATCGAGCGGTGAGTGGTCGTAGGTCGCCGACCAGAGGTTCCCGCAGAACTTGTTGACCACCTCCACCGGGCGGTCGTCGTCCTCGAACGCCGCGACGGGAGCGAGGAAGTCCCGGGCGTTCGCCAGGCCGTTGGCGCCGATCGGGCCGAGGTCGGGGAGGGTGAACGGCTGGCCGTAGTTCTCGCAGACATAGCCGCGGGCGGTGGCGTCGAGCAGCTCCACGCGGAAACGGACGCCGCGCGGGATCAGCGCGACATGCCCAGGTTCGGCACGCAGCAGGCCCAGTTCGGTAGGGAGCAGCAGGCCGCCGCGCTCCGGGACGATCAGCAGCTCGCCGTCCGAGTCGCTGAACACCCGGTCCGTCATCGACGAGTCGGCGTGGTAGAGGTGCACGGCCATTCCGGTGCGCTGCGTCGCGTCGCCGTTGCCGCCGAGGGTCCACAGGCCCGCCAGGAAGTCCGTCCCGGGCGTGGGCTCGGGGAGCGGATCCCAGCGCAGCCGGTTGGGGTCGGGCACGGATTCGGTGAACGGGGCGGTCCGGATCGCCCCGTTGTCGATCCGGACGAACGGGGGGTGAGCGGCCGACGGGCGGATCCGGTAGAGCCAGGAACGGCGGTTGTGGGCGCGCGGTTCGGTGAAGGCCGAGCCGCTCAGCTGCTCAGCGTAGAGCCCGAGGGGTGCGCGCTGGGGGGAGTTGCGGCCGTGCGGCAGCGCCCCCGCAACCGCCTCCGAGCTGTGCTGATTGCCGAAACCGGCGGAATGCTCCAGCGCTTCCGCCGTCTTCTTCGCCTGCTCGTTGCCGCTCATGTGCGCTCCCGGTGCCGAAGGAATCCTATGGGTAACCGTAGGAATCGGATCGAGGTGAGTCAACGGCATTCGTGACGCACACGGGTTCCCGGAGGTTCCCGGAGCCTTCCAAATACGTGATGCGCAGGGGGGTTCAAAAAGTTGAACAATGCTCTACTCTCCCGCACATGTCGTGGACACGAAGACTTCTGGTGGTTCTGGCGGCGCTCGTCGCCGCCCTGCTCGCGGCCCCGGCCGCCCAGGCGCACGAGGAACGGCCGGTCACCCTGCCCGACGGAACCGGCAGCGTCCCCGCGTACCGCACCGGTGAACCCGATCTGCTGGTCTGCAAGAGCGGCCGGGCGGACTTCGAGCGCCGGGTGTCCGGCTTCCCGGAGGGGCTGCGGACCCGGAACCTGAAGCTCTTCGACCGGTGCCAGAAGTCCGGCTACCGCCATCTGCAACAGGCCGTCGACGCGGTCGACAGGCCCGGCATGAACATCGCCATCCTGCCCGGCCTGTACGAGGAGGAGCCCTCGCTGCCCAAGCCGACGGGGGAGTGCGCCCGGCTGAAGGCGCCCAACTCCCAGCTCGGCTACCAGATCCTGTCGTACGCGCAGCAGGCTCGGTGCCCGCACAACCAGAACCTGGTGGCGATCCTCGGCAAGAAGAACCTCCAGATCGAGGGCACCGGCGCCGAGCGCACGGACGTGGTCGTCGACGCCAAGTACCAGAAGCTCAACGCGATCCGCGCGGACGGCTCCGACGGCATCTACTTCAGGAACTTCACCGCTCAGCGCACCACCTTCAACTCCCTGTACGTCCTGGCCCAGGACGGCTTCGTCATCGACTCCGTCCTCACCCGGTGGAACGACGAGTACGGCTTCCTGACCTTCGCCAGCGACCACGGGCTGTACAAGAACTGCGAGTCGTACGGAAACGGCGACTCCGGCATCTACCCCGGCAGCGCGTCGAACATCAACGACGCGTACGGCTACGACGTGCCGCGCTACTCCATCGAGATCACCGGCTGCCGCAGCCACCACAACATGGTCGGCTACTCCGGCACCGCGGGCGACTCCGTCTACGTCCACGACAACGAGTTCGACCACAACATGGGCGGCGCCTCGATGGACAGCGCCTTCCCCGGCCACCCCGGCCTGCCGCAGAACCACGCCCGCTTCGAACGCAACCTGATCCACGACAACAACGCCGACTACTACCCCTACGTCGCCGATGGCACCTGCGCCAAGCCGCCCGTGGACCGGGGCTACGAGGAGGGGGTCGTCTGCCCCCAGATCTCCATGCCGCCCGGTTCCGGCATCATCACCGCGGGTGGCAACTGGAACCTGTACGAGAACAACTGGATCTACGGGCAGCGGCGCGCCGCCTTCGTCCTGACCGCCGTCCCCGCCTTCATCCGCGGCGAGGGCGCGCTGTCCAAGCAGGCCGACACCTCGCACCACAACCGGTACGCGGGCAACCACCTCGGCAGGGACAAGGCGGGCAACTCCCGGCCCAACCGCACCGACGTGTGGTGGGACGGCCAGGGCGAGGGCAACTGCTGGCAGGCAAACGCGGGACCGTCCTCCCCGCGCGCCCTGCCCACCTGCGGTTCCGAGCGCGGCGCCGTGTCCGGGAGCACCGACCGGCTCGTCGGCGAACCGGTCAAGCTTGCCCAGCTGCTGGTCTGCGCCGACTACAACGTGCAGGCGCGCCGGCTGCCGGCCGGCTGCGACTGGTACGGGGCTCGGGGCATCGAGCGCATCGAGGTGCAGGTGGCGCTGGCGGTCGCGGTGGTGCTCGCGCTGGTCGGCGGGGTGCTGTGGTGGCGCAGACTGCGCGGCAGCCGGCTCGCGACGGTGGCCACGGGGCTCGGCGTGATCGGCCTCGGGCTCGACGTGGCCGGATCGACGACGGGGCTGGCCGCCTCCTATGTGCCCGCGCTGGCGCTGCTGCTGACCGGGGTGTGGTGGACCGGCATCGGTCTCGTGCTCCGGAGGGAGCGGCCCTGGCTGGGCTGGACCACGGTGGTGCTGGGTGCGCTCACGCTGCTCGACGCCGTGGACAAGGCCGTCTTCATGATCCCGTGGATTCCGCTCAGCCCGGCCTGGGTGCGCGGACTGCTCGGCGTGGTCTGGGTGGTGTGGGCCGTGATCGCCGCCGCCCGCCACGGCGACCGCAACCCGCCGGAAGATTCCGCGGCCCCGGCCCCCGGTGCCGTCCCGGCCCCGGCCTCGGGCCCCGCCCCGACTTCGCGCCCCGCCCCGGAAGGAGACGCATCGTGAAGCGTTCCACCACACCGTCGCTGTCGGTCCGGCCGGTCCGGGCCCCTCGGCCGGTCCTCGCCGCCGTCACCGTGCTCACCGCGGGCGCCCTCGTGTTCGGTGCGAGCGCCTGCGGTGGGCGGGCCACCACCCATCACAAACCCGGCACCAGCCATGAACAGGCCGGCGGCAGCGTCGGCCGGCTGCTCGCCGCCGACGACGGCTCCGGCAACCGGCTGCGCCAGGTCGACGCCGAGGGTGCCCCCTCGGTGACGGTCGCCGTACGACCGGACTCCGAGGACGGGTGGAACGTCCACCTCTCCGTACGTAACTTCAGGTTCACCCCGGACAGCGTGGGCGGCGCCGCCCTCCTCGGGCGCGGCCACGCCCGGCTGTTCCTCGACGGCCACCCCCTCGCCCGCGTCTACGGTTCCTGGTACCACCTCCCCGCCTCTCTCGTCCGTTCCGCCGGCGGCGGTACCGGCCTCACCGCACGGCTCTACGCCGACGACCACACCGCCTGGGCCGTGAACGCCACCCCGGTCCAGGCCACCACCTCCCTCGCCGCGCCCTCCGCGACGGCCACCTCCCCGGAGGAGCAGCGAACCGCAACACCCCAGCCCGACACGACAGTTGAGATCGTCGTCTCCCACGGCAGGGTCAGCCCCGATCCCGGCCGCACCGAGATCGAGAAGGGCCGGATCGTCGAGCTCCGGGTCCGCAGCGACCGCGCCGACACCCTCCATGTCCACGGCTACGACAAGGAGGCCCGGCTGCCCGCGGGCAAGACCGTCACCCTGACCTTCACCGCCGACCGCAGCGGGCTCTTCGAGGTCGAGACCCACGAGTCCGACCTGCTCCTGACCCAACTCGTCGTACGGTGAGCGTCCTCGCCCACGGCATCGGCGCCCAGCACGACCTTCCGCTGTCCCCCTTCTACGCCTTCGCCGGAGCCTTCGCCGCGCTCTTCGTCTCCTTCCTCGCGCTCGGCCTGCTCTGGTCCGCCTCCCGGTTCTGCGGCGACCGGGCGGGCCGCCCGCTCCCGTACGCCGTCCAGCGCCTCGCCGACGCCCGCCCCACCCGTATCGCGCTGCGCGCGCTCGGTCTCGCCGCCGCCCTGTACGTCGCACTCCACCTCCTCCTCGGCCCGGACGACCCGGACCGCAACCCGGGTCCCGGCGCCGTGTACGTACTCCTCTGGGTCGGGCTCGTCCCCGCGTCGCTCCTCCTCGGTCCCGTCTGGCGATCGGTCAACCCGCTGCGCACCGTCCACCTCCTCGTCTGCCGCACGCTGGGCCGCGACCCCGCCGCGGGCCGGCCCCTTCCCGCACGGCTCGGTCTGTGGCCCGCCGCCGCCGGGCTCCTCGCCTTCACCTGGCTCGAACTCGTCGCCCCCGACCCCGCGTCGACCACCGCCCTCCTCCTCTTCCTCTCCCTCTACGCCGCCGTCCACCTCGCGGGCGCCGCCCGCCACGGGGCCGGGTGGTTCGACCGGGCGGATGCCTTCGAGGTCTACTCGGGACTGCTCGCCCGGCTCTCCCCGCTCGGCCGCCGCCCCGCCGACCGCCGCCTCGTGCTCCGCTCCCCGTTCAACGGACTCGACGCCACCCCGCAGACGGCCGGACTCGTCGCCACCGTGTGCGTCATGCTCGGCTCCACGGCCTACGACGGCTTCTCCGACTCCCCGTCCTGGATCACCACCGTCCAGACCTCACCCCTGGGCCGCACCACCGCGGCCACGCTCGGACTCCTGGGCGCCGTCGCCCTCGTCGCCACCCTCTATGCTCTCTGCGCCGGCGCCGTCCGGCTGATCTCCGGTCGACTGCGCCACCCGCTCACCGCCTTCGCCCACTCGCTCGTCCCGATCGCGCTCGGCTATCTCGTCGCCCACTACTTCACACTCTTCGTGACCGAAGGTCCACGCACCGTCATGGTGGCATCCGGCACCGACAATCCGGTCCCGCCCGAGCCGCCCCTGGGCCCCGGCGGTGTCGCCACGCTCCAGGTCGCCGCGATCGTCCTCGGCCATGTACTCGGCGTCATCGCCGCCCACGACCGGTCCGTGCGCCTCTTCCCGCCCGGCCGCGCCGTCGCGGGACAACTCCCGCTGCTGGTCCTGATGATCACGTACACCATCGGCGGGCTGTCGCTGCTCATCGCGTGAGAACCGCGCCGGAGACCGGTGGCCACCCGCCCGCGACCGCACCGGAACCCACCGGCCACCCGCACCGGAGGAGGCCCACGGCATCATGGAGCCCGTGCCCCATGCGAACACGAACCTCCGTCGCGCCCCCGTGCAGCAGCGCAGCGCCGAGCGCCTCGCCCGGATACTCGACGCCTGCGCCGAACTCCTCGACGAGACCGGCTACGAGCAGCTGTCCACTCGGGCCGTGGCCATCCGTGCCGGGGTCCCCATCGGCTCCGTCTACCGGTTCTTCTCCAACAAGCGCGCGCTGGCCGACGCGCTGGCCCGGCGCAATCTGGACAGCTACGCCGAACGCATCACCTCCCGCCTGGCCGTCATCCCGACCGCGGACTGGCGCAGCGCCATCGATGCCGTGCTGGACGAATACCTGGCGATGAAGCGCTCCGTGGCCGGATTCGCCCTCGTCGACTTCGGCGCGCCGGCCCCCGAGGACGACCCCGCAGGCGACGCCAACCAGCGGGTCGCGGGACGGCTCACCGAACTGCTCTCCGGCCACCTCGGCCGCGCCCCCGACGAGGATCTGCTGCGCACCGTCCTGGTCTGCGTCGAGGCCGCCGACGCCCTCCTCCAACTCGCCTTCCGTACCGACCCGTCGGGCGACCGGGCCATCGTCGCCGAGACCCGCATCCTGCTCCGGGCCTACCTGGCGCGCGTCCTGGACTGACCGGGCGACACCGTCCGGCCGCCCCGGGCAAGCTCGTGGCGTCAGCACCTCCCCACCGTGCGTACCGGTCGGTATGCTCGCCCTGCTTGCCGACGTACGCGCGCCGCCGCTGCCGCTCGCCCCGGGGAGGGCCCATGTCGCACGACCCCAGCAGCCCCCGTACCGCCCTGCGCATCTGCCCCCTCTGCGAGGCCACCTGCGGGCTCGGCCTCACCATCGAGGGGACCAGGGTCACCGGCGCCCGGGGCGACCGGGAGGATGTCTTCAGCCGTGGCTTCATCTGCCCCAAGGGCGCGTCCATCGGCGGGCTCGACGCCGACCCCGACCGGCTGCGCACCCCGCTCGTCCGCAAGGACGGCGTCCTGACGGAGGCGACCTGGAACGAGGCGTTCGACACGATCGCCCGCGCCCTGCCCGCCCTGACCGAGGAGCACGGGCAGCGGGCGGTCGGCGTCGTCCTCGGCAACCCGAACGTGCACACCGTGGCCGGCGCCCTCTACCCCTCCGCGCTGCTCTCCGCCCTGCGCACCCGGGCCCTGTTCACCGCGAGCACCCTCGACCAGATGCAGACCTGCCGTCCGCGGACTGCCCGGCATTGCGCCGGGCCGGACGGTGGCCGGACCTCTCATCAGCGTCTCCGACGGCACCCCTCGGGCCCGGCGACACCACCCCTCAGGTCATCGCGGACAGGGGAAAAGCCATACCGGGCCCGGAGGCCAGCGGCCCTCTTGCAGGGCCAGGAAGAAGATAACGGGGAAGGCGCCGACGGGGGCGCGGGCGAATGCGCCGATGGGGGCGCCGGTTGTGCCCAAGCCGTGATCCCCGCGTTGACCTGGGGTTTTGCTCGTATTGCTCGCATGTCAACATCTTGTTAACGCTGCGAACCGCGCCCTAACGTCATCCGCACCGCCGAGTCCGGTGGGAGTTCAAGGGTGAGCGATAGGTATCCACATGCTGACAATCCTCGGCTTCGCCATGATTGCGACCTTCCTGGTCCTGATCATGTTGAAGAAGATGTCGCCGATCGCGGCGCTGGTCCTGATCCCCGCGCTGTTCTGCGTCGCGGTAGGGCAGGGCGCGAAGCTCGGTGACTACGTCATCGAAGGCGTCGGCAATCTCGCCCCGACCGCCGCGATGCTGATGTTCGCCATCGTCTACTTCGGCGTGATGATCGACGTCGGCCTCTTCGACCCGATCGTGCGGGGCATCCTGCGCTTCTGCAAGGCCGACCCGATGCGGATCGTCGTCGGTACGGCCGTGCTCGCCGCCATCGTCTCCCTCGACGGCGACGGCTCCACCACCTTCATGATCACCGTCTCGGCGATGTATCCGCTCTACAAGCGCCTCAAGATGAGCCTGGTCGTGATGACCGGTGTCGCCGCCACGGCGAACGGCGTCATGAACACCCTTCCCTGGGGCGGCCCCACCGCCCGCGCCGCCACCGCGCTCAAGCTGGACGCGGGCGACATCTTCGTCCCGATGATCCCGGCGCTCGGCATCGGACTGGTCGCCGTCCTGCTCCTCGCCGTCGTGCTGGGCCGACGCGAGCGCAAGCGGCTCGGCATGCTCACCCTCGACGAGGTGCTGGCCACCGAGACGGCCGCGGAGTCGGAGACCGTTCTCGTCGGGGCGGGCGGCGGCGGCGACCGTACCCGCAAGAACTCCGGCGGAGCCGGAACGGGCACGGGTGCAGGCGCGAACGGCGACGGCGACGGAGCCGGGGAGTCCGGGCCGGACGAGGACGAGGACGAGGACGAGGACGAGGGCTTCAAGGGCCTGGACCCGAACCGGGCCACCCTGCGCCCCAAGCTCTACTGGTTCAACGCGGGCCTCACCGTCGCCCTGCTCACCGCGATGATCATGGAACTGATGCCGATCCCGGTGCTCTTCCTGCTCGGTGCGGCCCTCGCCCTCACGGTCAACTTCCCCCACATGCCCGACCAGCGGGCCCGGATCGCCGCCCACGCCGACAACGTCCTCAACGTCTCCGGCATGGTCTTCGCGGCCGCCGTCTTCACCGGCGTCCTCTCCGGCACGGGCATGGTCGAGCACATGGCCGACTGGCTCGTCGGCGCGATCCCCGACGGCATGGGCCCGCACATGGCGATCGTCACCGGCATCCTCAGCATCCCGCTGACGTACTTCATGTCCAACGACGGCTTCTACTTCGGTGTCGTTCCGGTGCTCGCCGAGGCGGGTGCCGCCCACGGTGTCTCCCCGCTGGAGATCGCCCGCGCCTCCCTGGTCGGCCAGCCCCTGCACATGTCGTCCCCGCTGGTCCCGGCCGTCTACGTGCTCGTCGGCATGGCGAAGGTCGAATTCGGCGACCACACCAGGTTCACCGTCAAGTGGGCCGCGCTCACCTCGCTGGTGGTGCTCGGCGCCGGACTCCTGTTCGGCATCATCTGACCGTGCGCACCCTCCAGGAGCCCGGCAGGGGCTGGCTGCTGCGCCTCGTCATCGCCTTCGCCTTCGCGCAGGGGGCGGTGTCGATGGCCCGGCCCGCCGTCTCCTACCGGGCTCTCTCGCTCGGTGCGGACGAGCGCTCCATCGGTGTGATCACCGGGGTGTACGCGCTCCTCCCGCTCTTCGCCGCCGTCCCGCTCGGGCGCCGGACCGACCACGGCCGGTGTGCGCCCCTGCTGCCCTTCGGCGTCGTCCTGATCGCGGGCGGCTGCGCCCTGAGCGGCCGGGCGGACTCGCTGACGGCGATGGCGGCCTGGAGCGGTGTGATGGGGCTCGGCCACCTCTGCTTCGTCATCGGCGCCCAGTCGATCGTCGCCCGTCAGTCCGCCCCGGCCGAACAGGACCGCAACTTCGGGCACTTCACCATCGGCGCCTCCCTCGGCCAGCTCATCGGCCCGATCGCCGCGGGGTATCTGATCTCCGAGCGGGACGGTGCCATGGCCCGTACGAGCGCACTCGCCCTGCTCGTCTCGGCGGCCGTCGCCGCCGTCTCACTCGGCTCGCTCCGGCGCATCGAGCACCGGTCCGCGCCCGCGGCCCGCCGGGCCGACCCGGCCGCGAAGGTCCCCGTCGGCCGCATCCTGCGGGCCCGCGGCGTCCCGGCCGGGATCTTCATCAGCCTCGCCGTGCTCTCGGCGACCGACATCCTCACCGCGTATCTGCCCGTCGTCGGCGAACACCGGGGCATCGCCCCCGCCACCATCGGACTGCTGCTCAGTCTGCGCGCCGCCGCCACCATCGCCTGCCGCCTGGTGATGACCCCGATGCTCCGGGTTCTCGGCCGCACGGCGCTGCTCACCACGACCTGTCTGCTGGCCGGAGTGCTCTGCGCGGGCATCGCCCTGCCCGTCCCCGTGGCCGTGCTGGCCGTGATGCTCGCCGTGCTCGGCTTCTGTCTCGGCGTCGGGCAGCCGCTCTCGATGACGACCGTCGTCCAGGCCGCGCCGCCGGAGGCCCGGTCCACCGCGCTCGCCCTCCGGCTGACCGGAAACCGCCTGGGACAGGTCGCGGCCCCCGCGTCCGCCGGTCTGATCGCCGGGGTGGCGGGCATCGCGGCGCCGTTCGTCATGCTCGGCGCCCTCCTGATCGCGGCGGCGGGACTGGGCGTACGCGGCGGGCGGGCCCGGAAGTCCGGTGCCGCCCCGACCGAACCGGCACCCCGGCCGGGTCGGCGTCACGCCGACCGCAACCGCGCCTGACACCCGCCGATGGCAGTTCACTGCCGCCAGGACCCGGCCGTTGACCTCAAGTCCGCTGGAGGTCGTACGTTCCTCCCATGAGTATGGAAACCACGGCGTGGACACAGCTCCACAACGTCATGAACGCGCAAGCGGACCGACGCCCCTTCGACCGGACCACCCTGCGGCGCATCGCCGCGTTCGCCCGCCCGCACCGGCGCCGGGTCGCCCTGTTCCTGATCCTGAGCGTGGCGACGGCGCTGCTCGCGGTCGCCACCCCCGTTCTCGCCGGCCGCGTCGTGAACGCGATCGTGTCCGGCAAGGAGTCGGGCACCGTCACCCGGCTGTCCCTCCTCATCGCCGTGATCGCCGTCGCGGAGGCCGCACTGGGCCTGGTCAGCCGCTGGCTCTCGGCCAATCTCGGCGAGGGACTGATCCTCGATCTGCGCACCGCCGTCTTCGACCATGTGCAGCGCATGCCGGTCGCGTTCTTCACCCGGACCCGCACCGGTGCGCTCGTCAGCCGCCTCAACAACGACGTCATCGGAGCCCAGCGCGCCTTCAGCAACACGCTGTCCGGCGTCGTCAGCAATGTCGTGACGCTGCTGCTCACCCTCGGCGTCATGCTCTCCATCTCCTGGCAGATCACCGTGCTCGCACTGGTGCTGCTGCCGGTGTTCGTGCTGCCGGCCCGGCGGATGGGCACCAGGATGGCGAGGCTCCAGCGGGAGGCCGCGGCCCACAACGCCGCGATGGGGACCCGGATGACCGAGCGCTTCTCCGCACCCGGCGCCACCCTGATCAAGCTCTTCGGCCGCCCCGCCGACGAGTCCGCCGAATTCGCCGTCAGAGCCGGCCGGGTGCGCGACATCGGCGTCCGCACGGCCATGGCCCAGTCCGCGTTCATCACCGCCCTCACCCTCGTGTCCGCGCTGGCACTCGCCCTGGTCTACGGACTCGGCGGGTTCTACGCACTGCGCGGGCAGCTCGACGCGGGCGCGGTCGTGGCCCTGGCCCTCCTGCTGACCCGGCTGTACGCACCGCTCACCGCACTCGCCGGGGCGCGCGTCGAGGTGATGAGCGCGCTCGTCAGCTTCGAGCGGGTCTTCGAGGTCCTCGACCTCAAGCCGCTCATCGACCAGAAGCCGGACGCACGGGCGGTCCCGGACGGTCCGGTGTCCGTCGAGTTCGACCAGGTGCGGTTCGGCTACCCGTCCGCCGACAAGGTCTCGCTCGCCTCGCTGGAGGACGTCGCGAGCCTCGACACCCGCGGCGGCGACGAAGTACTGCGCGGGGTCTCCTTCCGCGCCGAGCCCGGACAGACGGTGGCACTCGTCGGCTCGTCCGGTGCGGGCAAGTCGACCATCGCCCAACTGCTGCCCCGGCTGTACGACACGGACGAGGGCGCGGTACGCATCGGCGGCGTCGACGTACGCGACCTGACCGCCGACACCCTGCGCGACACCCTCGGCATGGTCACCCAGGACGGCCACCTCTTCCACGAGTCGGTGCGCGCCAACCTGCTGCTCGCCCGCCCCGGAGCCGCCGAGGAGGACCTCTGGGACGCGCTGCGCCGCGCGCGCCTGGACGGTCTCGTCGCCTCGCTGCCCGACGGGCTCGACACCGTCGTCGGCGAACGCGGCTACCGGCTCTCCGGCGGCGAACGCCAGCGGCTGACCATCGCCCGGCTGCTGCTGGCCCGCCAGCGCGTCGTCATCCTCGACGAGGCCACCGCCCACCTCGACAACACATCCGAGGCGGCCGTCCAGGAAGCACTCACCGAGGCGCTCGCCGGACGCACGGCGGTCGTGATCGCCCACCGGCTCTCCACGGTCCGGGCGGCCGACCTCATCCTGGTCGTGGAGAACGGGCAGATCGTGGAGCGGGGCACGCACGACGAACTCCTCGCCGCGGGCGGCCGGTACGAGGAGCTGTACCGGACCCAGTTCGAGAACCCCGGTACGGAGCACGCGGAGCTCGGCCGGCAGCCCTCGGCGTGACGGGCGTCTCTGGCGCCCGAAAACTAACAGCGCTAGTTTGGGGTTGTGGACGCCCCCGTCCGCAACCGTGTCCGGGAGGAACAGCGATGAAGGCCCACGACGGCATGTACATCGACGGAGCCTGGCGGCCCGCCGCGGGACGGGACACGATCGCGGTGGTGAACCCGGCGGACGAACAGGTCATCGCCGAGGTCCCGGCCGGCGGGGCCGAGGACGTCGACGCCGCGGTACGGGCCGCCCGCGCCGCGCTCCCCGCCTGGGCGGCCACCGCCCCCGCCGAGCGGGCCGCGCGGATCGCCGCCCTGCGCGATGTGCTCGTCGCCCGCAAGGACGAGATCGCCGAGACCGTCACCGCCGAACTCGGCGCGCCGCTGCCGTTCTCGCAGGCGGTGCACGCGGGCGTACCGGTCCTGGTGGCCGGTTCGTACGCCGGGCTCGCCGCCTCGTACGCCTTCGAGGAGAAGGTCGGCAACTCCACCGTGTACGCCGAGCCGGTCGGTGTGGTCGGTGCGATCACCCCGTGGAACTACCCGCTGCACCAGATCGTCGCCAAGGTCGCCCCCGCGCTCGCGGCGGGGTGCACGGTCGTCCTCAAGCCCGCCGAGGACACCCCGCTGACCGCCCAGCTCTTCGCCGAGGCCGTCCATGAAGCGGGCGTTCCCGCAGGCGTGTTCAACCTCGTCACCGGTCTGGGCCCGGTCGCCGGACAGGCCCTGGCCGAGCACGACGGCGTCGACCTGGTCTCGTTCACCGGCTCCACCGCCGTCGGCAAGCAGATCGGCGCCACGGCCGGCGCGGCCGTCAAGCGCGTCGCCCTCGAACTGGGCGGCAAGTCCGCCAACGTCATCCTGCCGAGCGCGGACCTGGCCAAGGCCGTCGGCGTCGGCGTCGCGAACGTCATGGGCAACTCCGGCCAGACGTGCAGTGCCTGGACCCGGATGCTGGTGCACACCTCGCAGTACGACGAGGCGGTCGCGCTCGCCGCGGAGGCTGCCGCCAAGTACGGCGACCGCATCGGCCCCCTCGTCAACGCCAAGCAGCACGCGCGGGTGCGCGGCTACATCGAGAGAGGCGTGGCGGAGGGCGCCCGCCTCGTCGCGGGCGGCCCCGAAGCCCCGCGCGAACAGGGCTACTTCGTCAGCCCCACCGTGTTCGCCGATGTCACCCCGGAGATGACCATCGCCCAGGAGGAGATCTTCGGCCCCGTCGTCTCGCTCATCCGCTACGAGGATGAGGACGACGCCCTGCGCATCGCCAACGGCACCGTGTACGGCCTCGCGGGCGCGGTCTGGGCGGGCGACGACGCGGAGGCGGTGGCGTTCGCCCGGCGGATGGACACCGGGCAGGTCGACATCAACGGCGGCCGGTTCAACCCGCTCGCCCCGTTCGGCGGCTACAAGCAGTCCGGCGTCGGCCGCGAACTCGGTTCCCACGGGCTCGCGGAGTACCTCCAGACCAAGTCCCTGCAGTTCTGACCGTTCCGCGTCCCTGCGGTTCCGACCCTTCCGCCCCGCCCGTTTCCCCTGCTGCCGCCCCTCAAGGAGCCTGTTCGTGGTCCGCGCCGCCGTACTGCCAGCCGTCGGAGCTCCCCTGGAGATCACCGACATCGAACTCCCGGAGCCCGGCCCCGGCCGGGTGAGGGTCGCCCTCGCCGCCGCCGGCGTCTGCCACTCCGACCTCTCGCTGTCCAACGGCACCATGCGGGTGCCCGTCCCCGCCGTCCTCGGCCATGAGGGCGCGGGCACCGTCGTCGCGGTCGGCGAGGGTGTCGGCCATGTGGCGCCGGGCGACGGCGTCGTGCTCAACTGGGCGCCCTCCTGCGGCAGTTGCCACGCCTGCACGCTGGGCGAGGTCTGGCTGTGCGCGAACGCCCTGAACGGTGCGGGCGCCGTCCACGCCCGGCGCGCGGACGACGGCGGCGAACTGCACCCCGGTCTCAACGTCGCCGCGTTCGCCGAGGAGACGGTGGTCCCCGCGGGCTGCGTCCTGCCCGTTCCGGGCGGCATCCCGCTCACCGACGCCGCTCTCCTGGGTTGCGCGGTCCTCACCGGATACGGCGCCGTGCACCACTCGGCGCGGCTGCGCGAGGGCGAGACGGTGGCCGTGTTCGGCGCCGGGGGAGTGGGCCTGGCCGCGCTCCAGGCCGCCGGTATCGCCGGTGCCTCGCGCATCGTCGCGGTCGATGTCTCCCCGCAGAAGGAGGAGTTGGCCCGCCGGGCGGGCGCCACCGACTACGTGGTCGCCTCGGAGAACACCGCCCGTGAGATCCGGGCCCTCACGGGCAAGCAGGGGGTGGACGCCGCCATCGAGTGCGTCGGCCGCGCCGTCACCATCCGCACCGCCTGGGAGTCGACCCGCCGCGGCGGCCGGACCACGGTCGTCGGCATCGGCGGCAAGGACCAGCAGGTCACCTTCAACGCCCTGGAGCTCTTCCACTGGGGACGCACCCTCTCCGGCTGCGTCTACGGCAACTCCGACCCGGCGCGGGACCTGCCCGTGCTGGCCGGACATATCCGGGAGGGGCGGCTCGACCTGGGTGCCCTGGTGACGGAGCGCATCACCCTCGACGGCATCCCGGCGGCGTTCGACAACATGATCGCCGGCAAGGGCGGGCGGGCCCTGGTGGTCTTCTAGGACCCGTCCGGAAGGGACCCCGGCCGCTCCTGGAGGCGGCCGGGGGTTTCGCCGTGAGCAGCGCGACGTTCCGCATCGTCCACGGCCATCCGGTCCGGCTCACGGGCCGGATTCCGCCGCGTCACGCCGGTCCGCGGACGCGTCCGGGAGACCGCCACCCCGGCCAGGCAGAGCAGCCCCCCGCCGACGGTGAGCGGCGCGGGCACCTCGTCCAGCAGCAGCCAGGACATCAGCACCACCAGTGCCGGCACCGCGTACGTGGTGGCGCCCATCCGTCCCGCCGTGGTCCTGGCGAGCGCGTAGGCCCAGGTGGTGAAGGCCAGCGCGGTCGGGAAGAGGCCCAGATAGACCATGTTCAGGGTGGCGGACAGCGGTGCGTCGGCGGCGTCGGAGATCAGCGCACCGGAGAACGGCAGGCAGGCGACGGTGCCGACCAGGCAGCCGAAGGTGGTGACCTGCAGCGCGGAGCCGTGCCGCAGGGCGGGCTTCTGGCGCACCACGCCGGTCGCGTACGCCACGGCGGCCAGCAGGCACAGCAGTACGCCGAGCACCGACGCGCCGCCGTCACCGGACATCGAGAGCCCCACCACCGCGGCGCCCGCGAACGACACGGCCATGCCCGCCAGCAGCCTGCGGGGCAGCACCTCGCCCAGCATCCGGGCCCCGAGCAGCGCTATCAGCAGGGGGCCGATGTTCACCACCATCGCGGCCGTGCCCGCGTCGACCTGCTGCTCACCCCAGTTCAGCACCACCATGTACAGGCCGAACCAGAGCAGCCCGGACCAGATGATCCCCGGCCAGGCGGCCCGCGAAGGCAGCCCCTCGCGCCGCGCCACCAGGAGCGTGCCGAGCGCCAGGGAACCCGCGAGCAGCCGGCCGAGGGCGAGCGCACCGGGTGAGTAGGCGTCGCCGGCGCTGCGGATGGAGACGAAGGCGGAGGCCCACAGCAGCACGGCGGTACCGGCCGCGGCGGCGGCCCGCCAGTCACGGTGCGGAGCGGGCGGACCGGCGGGGGAGGAGGTCGGGGTCGTCATGGCCACGACCGTAAGGCCGCGACCGTTCGGCCCCTACCGAATTGTTGCCGGCTCGATGCCGAGGTGTTCGTACAGCGCACGCTCCCCGTCCGGGGTGGCCTTCACCGCGCGTCCTGACCCGATCCGTACGCACCACCCGGTGTCCAGCACGTGGCGGCACAGCGCGGCGCCCGCGACCCCGGCCAGGTGCGGCCTGCGCTCCGTCCAGTCCAGACAGCTCCGTACGAGAGGACGCCGCGAACCGGTCTCCAGGCCGATGCCCCGCTCGCCGAACCAGCTCAGGCCTTCCTCGGTCAGCGCGAAGCCGGTGTCCTGCTCCAGCAGTCCCCGTACGGTCATGGCGTCGGTGATCGCGATGCCGATCCGCCCCGCGAGATGGTCGTAACAGGTCCGGCCGCGGGCCATCGCGCTGCCCGCGTTCACCGCGCTCAGGGTGCGCGGCCGTTCGGGTACGGCGCCGGGGACGACCTGGGCAGCCAGGTCCTCGACGAGATGCGCG
Source organism: Streptomyces sp. NPDC058240 (assembly GCF_042882135.1). Lineage (NCBI taxonomy): Bacteria > Bacillati > Actinomycetota > Actinomycetes > Kitasatosporales > Streptomycetaceae > Streptomyces > Streptomyces sp. NPDC058240. The sequence continues at coordinate 340,976 of NZ_JBHVWT010000004.1, read as the reverse complement.
GTCCGTTCGTCGGCCAGCCGCAGATAGCGGTGGCGGCCCTGCCGCTCCTCGGCCAGCAGCCCGCCCGCGACGAGCTTGCCGAGGTGTTCGCTGGCGGTCGACGGTGCCACGGAGGCGTATCTGGCCAGCTCTCCGGCGGTCCAGGCGCGGCCGTCGAGCAGGGCCAGACAGAAGGCCGCACGGGTCTCGTCGGCGAGGAGCGCGGCCAGGGCGGCGAGCCGGGGCGCGGCCGGGTCGGGGTGTGCCATGCGTGCCATGTGAACCAGGATGCGTCAGGAACGCTTCGGTGCGGGCCGAACCGTTCCGGCCGGCGCCAGCAGCTCGTACTGGACCGAGAGACCGTCGACCAGGGCCCGCAGCCCGGTCTCGAAGGCCCCCTCGTCGACCTTCTGGCGGCGCTCGGCCAGCAGATGGGCCTGGCCGAGGTGCGGGTAGTCGGCGGGGTCGTACGCCGTCTCGTCGTCGACGAAGCCGCGGGCGAAGGAGCCCAGTGCCGAACCGGTGATGAAGTACCGCATCAGGGCCCCGATGTACGTCGCCTGGGCGGGCGGCCAGCCGGCCCTGACCATCGCGCCGAACACCGCGTCGGCGACCCGGAGACCGGCCGGCCGGCGGCCCGGACCCTGGGCGAGCACCGGAACGATGTGCGGGTGCTCGGTGAGCGCCGCACGATAGGAGACGGCCCAGTCGTGCAGGGCGGCGCGCCAGTCGCGGGTGTCCGACTCGTCGAACATCGACAGGTCGACCTGCGCGGACACGGCGTCCGCGACCGCGTCCAGGATCTCGTCCTTGTTGCGGAAGTGGTTGTAGAGCGAGGGTCCGCTGACCCCGAGTCCGGCCGCGAGCCGACGGGTGGACACGGCGTCGAGCCCTTCGGAGTCCACGAGTGCGCTCGCCGCCTCGACGATGCGGTCTCTGCTCAGGAGGGGCTTGCGCGGTCGGGCCATGCGGCACATAGTAGGGCCTGCAAGCGAAAAACTAGCAGTGCTAATTAAAAGTGGAGAGTCGAAGGATGAACCTGGAGCTCGGCGAGGAGCAGGAAGCCGTCCGGCAGCTCGCCAAGGACTTCGTCGCCCGTGAGATCGCCCCGCACGTCGTGGAGTGGGACCGGGCCGAGAACGTCGACAAGTCGATCGTGAAGAAGCTGGGTTCCGTCGGCTTCCTCGGGCTGACCGTCCCCGAGGAGTACGGCGGCTCGGGCGGCGACCACCTCGCGTACTGCCTGGTCACCGAGGAGCTGGGCCGCGGCGACTCCTCGGTCCGCGGCATCGTCTCCGTCTCCCTCGGGCTCGTCACCAAGACCATCGCCGCCTGGGGCGACGAGGAGCAGAAGCGGCACTGGCTGCCGAGGCTCACCGCGGGCGAGGCGATCGGCTGCTTCGGCCTCACCGAGCCCGGCACCGGCTCGGACGCCGGAAACCTGACGACGAGGGCCGTCCGGGAAGGCGACGAGTACGTCATCAACGGCAGCAAGATGTTCATCACCAACGGCACCTGGGCCGACGTGGTGCTGCTCTTCGCCCGCACCAACGACACCCCCGGCCACAAGGGCATATCCGCCTTCCTGGTCCCCACCGACACCCCCGGCCTCGTTCGCCGCACCATCCACGGCAAGCTCGGCCTGCGCGGCCAGGCCACCGCCGAGGTGATCCTGGAGGACGTCCGGGTGCCCGCGTCGGCGCTCCTGGGTCCGGAGGGCAAGGGCTTCTCCATCGCCATGTCCGCCCTGGCCAAGGGGCGGATGTCGGTCGCGGCCGGCTGCGTCGGCATCGCCCAGGCCGCCCTCGACGCCGCCGTGGGCTACGCGGGCGAGCGCGAGCAGTTCGGCAAGTCCATCGCGAGCTACCAGCTCGTCCAGGAACTCATCAGCGACATCTCCGTGGACGTCGACGCGGCCCGGCTGCTGACCTGGCGGGTGGCGGACCTCGTCGACCGCGGCGAGGACTTCGCCACCGCCGCCTCCAAGGCGAAGCTCTTCGCCTCCGAGGCCGCCGTCCGCGCCGCCAACAACGCGCTCCAGGTCTTCGGCGGCTACGGCTACATCGACGAGTACCCGGTCGGCAAGCTGCTGCGCGACGCCCGCGTGATGACGTTGTACGAGGGCACCAGCCAGATCCAGAAGCTGATCATCGGCCGCGCGCTGACGGGGGTCTCCGCCTTCTGACCCGTACCGTCGCTCGAACGGGCGTCTGAGTACCGGCTGAGTACGGGAACGGATGTGGCGCCGGCCACGTCGGCCGATGCTGGGCGCCATGAGTGAGACAGCAACGGTCAAGCAGCAGGGCACCGGGGCCTTCTACGGCCAGGCCGTCGCCTCCTTCGGGGTGGCGATCGGTGCGGTGGCTCTCGGTATCTACTTCCTCGACGCCGACGCCTGGGTCCGCGGATTCCTCGCGATCGGTGTCCTCTACCTCGTCACCTCCTGCTTCACCCTGGCCAAGGTCATCCGTGACCGCCAGGAGGCGGGGCGGATCGTCAGCCGGGTCGACCAGGCCCGGCTGGAGAAGATCCTCGCCGAGCACGACCCCTTCCAGAAGCTCTGACGGTCCCGCCGGACGAACCCTAAGCGCTTGCTCAGGTTCGGGGTATGGTGTTCGTCCTGCTGACGAGAGGGGCGAGTGACGATGAGCACGGCGGAGGAGACCGACGGCGACAGCGCGCCGTGGGCCGAGGTGACGCCCGAGGCGGCCAGGCGGCTGCTCGTCGCCGCCGTCGACGCCTTCGCCGAGCGCGGGTACCACGCCACCACCACCCGCGACATCGCGGGCCGGGCGGGGATGAGCCCCGCCGCGCTCTACATCCACTACAAGACGAAGGAAGAGCTGCTCCACCGGATCAGCAGGATCGGCCACGACCGTGCCCTGTTCGTCCTGGAGGCGGCCGCCGACGGCGGAGGTACGGCGGCCGAGCGGCTGGCCGAGGCCGTACGGTGCTTCGTCCGCTGGCACGCCGAGCGGCACACCACCGCCCGCGTGGTCCAGTACGAACTCGACGCCCTCGGCGAGGAGCACCGCGCCGAGATCGTCGAGCTGCGCCGCAGGAGCGACGCGGTGGTGCGCCGGATCATCAGCGAAGGCGTGCGGGCGGGGGAGTTCGACGTCCCCGACGTCCCGGGCACCACGCTCGCGGTGCTCTCGCTCTGCATCGATGTGGCGCGCTGGTTCAACGCGCAGGGCAGCCGGACGCCGGACGAGGTCGGCGAACTCTACGCCGACCTCGTGCTGCGCATGGTCGCGGCGGAACGTCAGAAGTAGCGGAACGTCGGAAGCGGCGGTACGTCGGAAGTCGCGGTAGGTCGGAAGCGGCGGTACGTCAGAAGTAGTAGCGCGACACCGACTCGGCCACGCACACCGGCTTGTCGCCGCCCTCGCGCTCGACCGTGACGGCGGCGGTGACCTGCACCCCGCCCCCGGCCTCCTCGACGCTCTTCAGGACGGCCGAGGCGCGCAGCCGTGATCCCACAGGCACGGTGGACGGGAAACGGACCTTGTTCGTCCCGTAGTTGATGCCCATCTTCATGCCCTCGACCCGCATGATCTGCGGTACGAGCGCCGGCAGCAGTGAGAGCGTGAGATAGCCGTGCGCGATCGTCGTGCCGAACGGCCCGGTGGCGGCCCGCTCCGGGTCCACGTGGATCCACTGGTGGTCACCGGTGGCCTCGGCGAAGAGGTCGATCCGCTTCTGGTCCACCTCCAGCCAGTCGCTGTGCCCCAGCTGCTCGCCCACCCCGTCGCGCAGCTCCTGCGCGGACGTGAAGATCCTCGGCTCTGTCATGTCCCTGGTCCCTGCCCTTCCAGCTCCGGTCCATCCTTCATCGCGCTGTCTAAGCGCTTGCTCAGCATGGTTGGCGGGTGCGTTCCTGTCAACGACGGACCGGCCGGAGGCGGGCCAGTAGGGTTGGAGGGGTGCCCCAGATCCCACAGACACTCCATGAACTCACGGTCGGACAGCTCTCCGCGCGCAGCGGCGCGGCGGTCTCGGCCCTGCACTTCTACGAGGCCAAGGGCCTGATCAGCAGCCGCCGCACCAGCGGCAACCAGCGCCGCTACAGCAGGGACGCGCTGCGCAGGGTCGCGTTCGTCCGTGCGGCGCAGCGGGTCGGCATCCCGCTCGCCACCATCCGGGACGCCCTCGCCGAACTTCCCGAGGAGCGCACCCCGAACCGCGAGGACTGGGCGCGGCTCTCCGCGGCCTGGCGCTCCGAACTGGACGACCGCATCGATCAGTTGGGGCGGCTGCGGGACCATCTCACCGACTGCATCGGCTGCGGCTGTCTGTCCTTGGAGAACTGCGTGCTCTCCAACCCGAACGATGTCTCCGGTCAGAGGATCAGCGGCTCGCGTCTGATGCCGGAGCGCCCGTCGGCCGAGCGTCCGTCAGTCGAGCGTCCGTCGGCCGAGCACCCGTAGTTCCGGTCGGAAGTTCCGGCGTGCCAACTCGATCACGACGATGCTCGCCGTGCGGGACGAGTCCCCGCCGCTCCCGAAGCGGGCCGGGTGTCGCCTCTGATCACCGCGCTGCTGCACAAGGATCCGGCGGCGCGCCCGAACGCCGCGCGGGTCCGGGAGGCGCTGCGCGCGGTGGCGCATCCGCAGTCGTCGATCCCGCCGCAGACCGGAGGCCGACCGCCGGGGCGGAGCGTTGTCGGTCCGGCCGTGACCACCCCCGACGCGGCCGGACCGCGTCCGTGGTACCGCACGGTGCGCGGGCGGGTGATCACTGCCGTGACAGCGGCCGCGGTGCTCGCCGGACTGGTTCTGGCGGTCAGCATTCCGGCGACCGACACCCCGGCGGGGCTGCCCTCGCGGTGGGAGACGGTCGACGCGAAGACGGTGCGGCTCAGAGGCTGTCGGGGGGAGGGGAAGCGGGCAGCGCTATGGGTACGAGCGCCGGTCTGGCAATCGACCCCAGCCACGAGCCACCCCATCCCCCCCG
>NZ_JBHVWT010000004.1:249018-336031 GCF_042882135.1 Streptomyces sp. NPDC058240 | reverse complement strand
GCTGGTTTGCCGGCCCTCCCGCCACCCACCCCCCCCCCCCCCCTCCTCCTCCTCTCTCCCCCCCCCCCCCGACAGCCTCTCAGCCTGCCCGTACCGGCCGGGTACCAGACCGGTACGCCCGGTGACGCCGTCAACCCGGCGGTCCAGTACCAGTCGTCGCACTTCGACAGCGCGGTCGTCGGAAGGAAGCCGTCCGAAGAGCTCGAATTCCGGATCCAGGTCTACCGGAATCCGGACACCGCCGACCGGACGTCCGGCGAGGGCTCGGACAACGACCTCGTCGGCTACTACCGTGCCGACGGCCGCGAGGTCCGCCGCTATGGGCTCGACTACCACGCCACGCCGGGCGGGCGACCGGCCTCGACGCTCGACGTCCAGTTCTACGACCGGGGCGACAAGGCCGCGGGAATCCTCAGCCGCGGTCTCCAGCTCAAGGTCATCACCGAGGACTCCGAGGTCGAGTACTCCGTCCACGTCTGGGTGCGGGGCCCCGAGAAGGAGGTCTCGGGGGACACACCCGGCGCCTTCTACGAGAAGGTCGTCGCCGGGCTACGGATTCCGGACATCCCGGGGACCCGGTCCTGACACGCGGGGCCCCGGGCCCGCCCGCCGGGGTGCCGGGCGGGCGCGGGCATGCCGGAGGGGCTCGACGCCCGTCACGCCACCGATGCCAGATCCCGCCGAGGTGTGCTCCGGGCCTTCGCCAGCGCCCGCGGGGTGAGCACCGGCTGCGGCACCACGATCCCGCACCCCGTGCAGACCGGCCCCGACCACGGCTCGCACTCCAGATCCTGCCGCCAGCGGATCGCGGCGCCCGCGCACACCGGGCAGACCGTGCCGGGCTCCGACTCCAGCGCCGTGATCAACCGCCGAAGGACCTCGGCGAGCGGCGCCGACGGGTGCACCGCCGGGTCCTCGCACCGCGCGACCCCGTAGCCGCCCCAGGTGCGCCGGTGCCAGTCGTCGAACGCGCCGGGCCGGCGCAGCCCGTCGTGCTTCTCCCGCCTGCGGCGCTCGGCGAACCCCGCCTCGTAACCGAGCCAGACCGCCCGCGCCGCCTCCAGCTCGTCCAGCGCGCGCATCAGCCGCGCCGGATCGGGGGACCGGTCCTCGGGCCCGATCCCGTGCCGGGTGCACAGATGGTCCCAGGTCGCCCGATGTCCGTAAGGGGCGAACCTCTCCAGGCACTTGCGCAGCGAATACCGCCGCAGCGCCAGGTCGCTCCGCGGATCGCGGACCTGTCTCGCAAGACTTCGGAATCCCGCCACCGCACCGTCACCTCCGTCGCTCGTACTTCGGCGTCAAGGGATGGACGTACGGCTGCCCCGTTCGGATCCCACGAAGACTGATGTTGTCCGGAATTCGGCGCGATCCGTCAGCGCGGCGCCGCAGCCGACGGCGGCATGTGACGATTCGGAAAAGGTGACGGTTGCTCACCTTACCGGCGGGTCATACCGCCAGTAACCTCCGGCGCATCGGCCTCTCGGAGGAGCACGCATGCCCCCACGCACCGTCAAGTTCAGAGCTGCCACCGTCGCGGCGGTTCTCGCCCTCGGCACCACCCTGCTGGCGGCCTCGCCGCAGGCCGGCGCCGCGGCAGCGGAACCCGCCCCCGTCACCGACTACTGCCAGGGGCAGTGCGACGACATCCTGCCGCCCGGCGAGAACGGCAATGCCACCCTCGTCGACATCCTCGGCAACAAGGCGTTCGGTACGCACCCCGCGCACAGCGACGACCAACTCGACCGCTACAACGGCCTGGTGGCCGGCCAGACGGGTCTCACCGACCAGAAGCTGACCGACTTCTTCAACGACGCCTCCTTCGGCGTGTCCAAGGACCAGGTCGAGTCCGTCACCTCGCCGCGCGACGACGTCACCATCACCCGTGACAAGGCATCCGGTGTCCCGCACGTCAAGGGCACCACCCGGTACGGCACCGAGTTCGGCGCCGGATTCGCCGCCGGGCAGGACCGGCTCTGGCTGATGGACCTCTTCCGGCACATCGGACGCGGCGAACTGACCTCGTTCGCCGGCGGCGCCCTCGCCAACCAGGGCCTGGAGCAGCAGTTCTGGCCGCAGGCCCCGTACACCGAGGCAGATCTCGAAGCCCAGGTCGAGTACATCAGGACCCACGAGGGCGCCCGCGGCGAACAGGCCATGGTGGATGCCCAGGCGTATGTCGACGGCATCAACGCCTACCGCGAGAAGTCCAAGAACGGCCGCTACTTCCCGGGCGAGTACGTCCTCACCGGCAAGATCGACGCCATCACCAACGTCGGCGAGATCCAGCCGTTCAAGCTGACCGACCTGATCTCCATCGCCTCGGTCGTCGGCGGTCAGTTCGGCGGCGGCGGTGGCGGCGAAGTGCAGGCGGCGCTCTCGCTGCTGGCCGCCCAGCAGAAGTACGGCGTCGCCGAAGGCACCAAGGTCTGGGAGTCGTTCCGCCAGCGCGAGGACCCCGAGGCCGTGCTGACGATCCACGACGGCACCTCGTTCCCGTACGCGGGCAAGCCCGCCAAGGCGCGCGGCACCGCGCTGCCCGACGCCGGGTCCGTCACCGCCGACCCCCTGATATACGACCGGACCGGCTCCGCGGGCACCGACAGGAAGGCCCCGGTCAAGGCCCCGGCCACGCTCAAGAAAGCCCAGGGCATCTACGACGACGGCGTGATCCCCGAGGGCTCGCTGCCCGGCTCCGGCTCCGGCGCCCAGAAGCGCGGCATGTCCAACGCCCTGCTGGTCTCCGGCAAGCACACCGCGAGCGGAAACCCCATCGCCGTGTTCGGACCGCAGACCGGCTACTTCGCCCCGCAGCTGATGATGCTCCAGGAACTCCAGGGGCCGGGCATCAGCGCCCGCGGCGTCTCCTTCGCCGGCGTCGGCATGTACATCCAGATGGGCCGCGGCCAGGACTACGCCTGGAGCGCCACCTCGGCAGGCCAGGACATCACCGACACCTACGCCGTCGACCTGTGCGAGCCCGACGGCTCCACACCGACCAAGGACGCCACGCACTACCTCTACCGCGGCACCTGCACCGCCATGGAGACGCTGGAGCGCACCAACTCCTGGAAGCCGACCGTCGCCGACTCCACGGCGAAGGGCTCCTACCGGATGCAGGTGCGGCGCACGAACTACGGCATCGTCACCCACCGCGCCACCGTGGGCGGCAAGCCCGTCGCGTACACCTCGCTGCGTTCCACCTACCGCCACGAGGCCGATTCGATCATCGGCTTCCAGATGCTCAACGATCCGTCGTACGTCAAGGACGCCGCCTCCTTCCAGCAGGCGGCAAGCCATATCGACTACGCCTTCAACTGGTTCTACGCCGACTCCCGCACCGCCGCCTACTACAACAGCGGCATGAACCCGGTGCGCGCGGCGGGCGTCGACCCGGCACTGCCGGTGCGGGCCGAGCGGGCCTACGAGTGGCAGGGGTACGAGCCGGCCGCCAACACCGCCGCGTACACCCCGTTCGCCGAGCACCCGCACTCCAGCGGGCAGGACTACTACATCTCCTGGAACAACAAGCAGGCCAAGGGGTACGCCGCCGCGGGCTTCGGCCTCAGCGCGGTGCACCGGGGCGATCTGCTGGACGACCGGGTGTCGGAGCTGGTCGAGGAGGGCGGGGTGACGCGTGCGTCCCTCACCCGGGCCATGGCCCAGGCCGCGGTCACCGATCTGCGCGGCGAGCAGCTGCTGCCCGAACTGCTGAAGGTGATCCGCTCCCGGCCGGTGACCGATCCCGAACTGAACGGTGCCGTACAGCAGTTGGAGTCCTGGCGGGCGGCGGGATCGCAGCGCAGGGAGAGCAGCCCCGGTTCGCACGCGTACACCCATGCCGACGCGGTGCGGATCATGGACGCGTGGTGGCCGAAGCTGGTCGAGGGGGAGTTCAGGCCGGGGCTCGGCGACGGCCTGTACGGAGCGCTGACCGCCAACCTCGCCACCGACGAATCCCCGGCGGCGAGCCACGGGCCGAGCGGGGCGCACAGCGGATCCGCGTTCCAGTACGGCTGGTGGGGCTTCGTGGACAAGGACCTGCGCCAGGTCCTGGGGCAGCAGGTCAAGGGGCCGCTGGCCAGGACGTACTGCGGCAACGGCGATCCGGACAGCTGCCGTGACGCACTGCTCGCGTCCCTGAAGCAGGCCGCGGCCCAGCCCGCGACGGAGGTCTATCCGGGGGACGACAGCTGCAAGGCGGGCGAGCAGTGGTGCTCCGACTCGATCGTCCACCGGCCGCTCGGCGGGATCGCCCAGAAGTCCATCCACTGGCAGAACCGCCCGACGTACCAGCAGGTGGTGGAGTTCCCCGCCCACCGGTAGGGGGTTGAACCACTGTGCCGGGCGGGTCCGAACTCCTCGGGCCCGCCCGGCGCCGTCTCACCGGTACTGGAGATACCGCTTCCGTACGGCCCGGAACGCGGCGAGATCCTGCGCCCAGGCCCCCACCACCTCATCCGTGTCCGCCCCCGCGTCGATCATGGTGCGGACCCGGGTGTTGCCGGTGAGCTTGTCGATCCAGTTGTCCGAGCGCCAGGCGAAGCCGCTCCAGGTCCGCTTCGCCGTCACCAGCAGGGCGATCCCCGTGCGCACCGGATCGAAGACCTCGCGGTCCTGGACGTGCAGTTGCACACCGCCGACCGTCTTCCCCTGGAACTTGGAGAACGTCGGCGCGAAGTACGCCTCGCGGAACGCGACCCCGGGCAGGTCCAGCGCGTTCGCCGCCGCCGCCCACCGGTGATCGATGCCCTCCGCGCCGAGCAGTTCGAACGGCCGGGTCGTGCCGCGCCCCTCGGAGAGGTTCGTGCCCTCGAACAGGCAGGTCCCCGAGTAGACCAGTGCCGTGTCGGGCGTCGGCATGTTGGGGCTCGGCGGTACCCACGGCAGCCCGGTCGCGTCGAAGAAGTCCGAGCGCTTCCACCCGGACATCTTCACGATGCGCAGGTCCACCGGCCGCTCGGCCAGGAACCGGGCGTTGAAGAGCAGCGCCAGCTCGGTGACCGTCATGCCGTGCGCCTGCGCGATCTCCCGGCGGCCCACGAACGTGCCGAACGCCGGGTCGAGCACCGGGCCGAGCGCCGCCCGCCCGGTCACCGGGTTCGGCCGGTCCAGGACGACGAACCGCTTCCCCGCGAGGGCCGCCGCCTCCATGCAGTCGTACAGCGTCCAGATGTACGTGTAGAAGCGGGCGCCCGCGTCCTGGATGTCGAAGACGACCGTGTCCACGCCGGATGCCGTGAAGACATCGGCGAGCGGCTGTCCGCTCTTCAAGTACGTGTCGTAGACCGGGAGTCCGGTCGCCGGGTCGTCGTACCGCCCCTCCGACCCGCCCGCCTGCGCGGTGCCGCGGAAGCCGTGTTCGGGGCCGAAGACGGCGATCAGGTCCACCCGTTGGTCCGGGTGCATCACATCGACGATGTGGCGCACGTCGGAGGTGATCCCGGTCGGGTTGGTGACGACCCCGACCTTCTGGCCCTTCAGCAGCGCGTAGCCGTCCGCCGCCAGCCGGTCGAAGCCGGTGCGGACCCGGCCGTGCCCCTTGCCCGGAGCGGGTGCGGCGGTCGCGGCCCCGGCCCCGGCGGCCGTCGCCGCGAGGGCCCCCACCGCACCGCCGGCGGCCAGCAAACCACGTCTGGACAGGCTCATTCGGCTACCTCCATGATCGCGACGCATGTCATGGTCACGCACGCTAGCGCGCGTTCAGGCCGTACGGAATGAGCCGGACGGGACGGTTGTGACAGGAGCGCCGCCCGAGCGGCATCCGCCTCTTCCGCTCCGGCATACCGACTGGTTAGTCTGCCAGTGCAGTCGGCTGAGAGAGGCGGGACCCGATGAGTGCGGTGCAGGGCACGGGCGTGGTGGTCACAGGGGCCGGAGGCGGCATCGGAGCCGCGCTGGCCCGCCGGTTCGCCGCGGAGGGTGCGCGGGTCGTGGTCAACGACCTCGACGAGGCGAGGATCAAGACACTGGCCGAGGAGATCGGCGGCATTGCCGTCGCCGGTGACGCCTCGCAGATCGTGGACGCCGCCAGGGACGCGCTCGACGGCACCGTCGACGTCTACTGCGCCAACGCCGGCCTCGCCTCGCCCGGCGACGTCTTCGCGGACGAGGAGGTCTGGGCCGCGGCCTGGGACGTCAATGTGATGGCCCACGTCCGCGCGGCCAGGGCGCTGCTGCCCCACTGGCTGGAGCGCGGCAGCGGACGCTTCGTCTCGACCGCCTCCGCCGCCGGACTGCTGACGATGATCGGCGCCGCGCCGTACAGCGTCACCAAGCACGGCGTCGTCGCCTTCGCCGAATGGCTCTCGCTCACCTACCGCCACCGCGGCATCAAGGTCCACGCGATCTGCCCGCAGGGCGTGCGTACGGACATGCTCACCGCCGCCGGATCGGCCGGGGAGCTCGTCCTCGCCCCCAGCGCCATCGAGCCCGAGGCGGTCGCGGACGCGCTCTTCGGCGCCATGGCCGAGGACCGCTTCCTCGTCCTGCCGCACCCCGAGGTCGCCGGGTACTACCGGGCCCGTGCCAAGGACACCGACCACTGGCTCGGCAGCATGAACCACCTCCAGCAGAAATGGGAGGAGACCGGCGCATGACCGAGTCGATCTACGCGGCCAAGCCGTGGATCCCGCTGCTCAGCGAGGCCCAGCGGGGCCCCGTCAGCCCGGCGCCCAGCCTCGTCCACGCCTTCCGGGACTCCGTCGCCCGCAGCCCCGGGCATCCCGCGCTCGCCTACTTCGACGGACGCCTGAGCTACCGCGAGACGGACGCGCTCTCCGACTCGGTGGCCGGCCACCTCGCCGCCGAGGGCCTGGAGCGCGGCGACCGCGTCGCGATCATGCTGCAGAACACCCCGCAGTTCGTGCTCGCACTCCTCGGCGCCTGGAAGGCCGGCGCCACGGTCGTCCCGCTCAATCCGATGTACAAGTCCGGCGAGGTCGGCCACGTACTGAAGGACGCCGAGGTCACCGCGCTGATCTGCGCGGACCGGGCCTGGGAGGCGTATCTGCGGGACACCGCGGCCGGCGCCCCGACGGTACGGATCGCCCTCACCACCAGTGAGCTCGACCTCCAGACGCAGAACGACGAACGGGTACTCGGCTTCGACCGGCTGCCCGTGCCCGAGGATGCCGACGACCTGGTCGCCGTCGCCCGGCGGGGCACCAGGGCTCCCGAGGGGCGCGAACCCACCGCCGCCGACGTGGCGTTGATCAGCTACACCTCCGGGACCAGCGGCACCCCCAAGGGCGCCATGAACTCCCACGGCAACATCATGATCAACGCCGAGCGACAGCGGACCGGGCACCCCGTCCCCGAGGGCTCCTCCTACTTCGCGCTCGCGCCGCTCTTCCACATCACCGGCATGGTGTGCCAGCTGGCCGCCTGCCTCACCAACGCGGGCACCCTCGTCCTCGCGTACCGCTTCCACCCCGGCGTCGTCCTCGAAGCCTTCGCCGAACACCGCCCCGCCTACACCGTGGGCCCGTCCACCGCCTTCATGGCGCTGGCCGCCCACCCCGACGCCACCCCCGAGCACTTCGCCTCCTTCCGGGTGATCTCCTCGGGCGGCGCACCGCTGCCGCCCGCCCTGGTCGAGAAATTCCGGGCGGGCTTCGGCCCGTACATCCGCAACGGCTACGGCCTCACCGAGTGCACCGCCCCCTGCGCCTCCGTACCGCCGGAGCGCGAGGCCCCGGTCGACCCGGTCTCCGGGACCCTGTCCGTCGGTGTCCCCGGTCCCGACACGGTGGTCAGAATCCTCGACGAGAACGGCGATGAGGTGCCCTTCGGCGAGCAGGGCGAGATCGCGGTCCGGGGCCCGCAGGTGGTCTCCGGCTACTGGCGGCTGCCCGAGGCCACCGCCGCCGCCTTCCCGGAGGGCGAGCTGCGCACCGGCGACATCGGCTTCATGGACAGCGCGGGCTGGCTCTATGTCGTCGACCGCAAGAAGGACATGATCAACGCCTCCGGCTTCAAGGTCTGGCCGCGTGAGGTGGAGGACGTCCTCTACACCCACCCGGCGGTCCGGGAGGCGGCCGTCGTCGGTGTCCCCGACGCCTACCGGGGCGAGACCGTCCGCGCCTACGTGAGCCTGCGGCCCGGTGCCTCGGTCGGACCCGAAGAACTGGGTGCGTACTGCAAGGAACGGCTTGCCGCGTACAAGTACCCGCGCGAGGTCGCGATCCTGACCGAACTCCCGAAGACGGCGAGTGGGAAGATCCTCAGGCGGGAACTGCGTTCCCCTCGATGACCGATTCACGCGGAAGGCAGGTGGCGGCAATGGCCAAGGCGACGGACGGGGACACGGCTCCCGTCCCTCAGCGGCTGCTGGCCGCCGCCACCCGGCTCTTCGCCGAGCAGGGCTACGACCGCACCTCGGTCCAGGAGATCGTCGAGGCGGCGGGCGTCACCAAGGGCGCGCTCTACCACTACTTCGGCTCCAAGGAGGACCTCCTCCAGGAGGTCTACGCCCGGGTGCTCCGCCTCCAGCAGGAGCGCCTCGACGCCTTCGCCGGCGCCGACGCCCCCGTCGAGCAGCGGCTGCGCGACGCCGCGGCGGACGTGGTCGTCACGACCATCGAGAATCTCGACGACGCCTCGATCTTCTTCCGGTCCATGCACCACCTGAGCCCGGAGAAGAACAAGCAGGTCCGGGTGGAGCGGCGCCGCTACCACGAGCGCTTCCGGGCCCTGGTGGAGGAGGGCCAGCGGAGCGGGGTGTTCTCCACGGCCACCCCGGCGGACCTGATCGTCGACTACCACTTCGGTTCGGTCCACCACCTGTCCACCTGGTACCGGCCCGACGGCCCGCTCAGTCAGCAGGAGGTCGCCGACCACCTGGCCGACCTGCTGCTGCGCGCCCTGCGTCCTTAGAGCCCGTCGAGTGACCTTCGATCAGAGGTCACCCGACCGGCTCTCAGGCCCTGCGAGCCGGTCGAGGAGCGCTTCCGCCGCCGGGTTGCGGAGCTTGGGGCCGCCCGTGCGGACCGAGCCGGGCTCGCGGGGCCCGGACGCCCGCCCGGCGAGGACCACGGTCCGGCCGGGTTCCGGCTGGCGGATGCTCAGACACGGCAGCCCCGCGTCCTCGCCGATCCGCCGCGGCACGATCGCCACGCCGATCCCGGCCCGTACGAGATCGACGAGCAGCCGGATCCGGGTGACGTCGCAAGTGATCCGGCGCTCCAGCCCGCAGTGTGCGGCCAGCCTCCGCACCGCGGTCTCCAGGCCGGTGCCCGCGCGGAAGTCCACGAACGGTTCGTCGGAGAGGTCCTTGATCAGGGTGCGCCCGGCGGTCGCCAGCCGATGGCCCGGCGCGGTGATCAGCACCAGGTCCTCGTGCCAGGTCGCGAACCCGACGATGCCTTCGGGGAGTTCGGCGGCATCCGGCGCGAGATAGGCGAGGTCCAGCTCACCGGCCCGCAGCCCCGCGACCAGCTCCGGTGTCGTCGCCTCGCGCAGCGAGATCTGCACCCCCGGCCACAGCCGGTGGTACGAGGCCAGCTCGGCCGCCAGATCCACGCAGGTCAGCGTCTGGATCGTGCCGATCCTGACCCGGCCGGTCACCAGCCCCGCCACGGCCGCCACCGCGTCCCGGGCCGCCTCCGTCCCGGCGAGCACCGACCGGGCCGCGGGCAGCAGTGCCCGGCCCGCCTCGGTGAGGATCACCCGCCGGCCGGTCCGGTCGAACAGATCGGCCCCCAGCTCCCGTTCGAGGTTGCGCACGGAGGTGCTCAGCGCGGACTGCACGATCAGCTCGGCACGGGCGGCGGCGGTGAAACCGCCGTGCGTGACCACCGCCATGAAGTGGCGGAGTTGGCGTAGCTCCATCCATCCACGCCATCGATCCCAGCCGGCTGAACCATCTGTTGGACCGATCACGGGTACGGGCCGAAGCTGGAGGTATGACTCACATCCAGCCGTCCGCGCACGTCCCCGCACTCTGGACCGCGGCGTACGGACCCCACCACGCGTCGGCCGTACGCTTCGCCGCCCGGTGCCTGCTGCGGGTGAGGGCCTTCGTACGCGATCTGGCGCTGGCGGACCACGTGGGTTCCGGCGGCTACTGAGGCGGCCGCCGAGAGGGAGCGAAGGCCCGAAACCCGTTGGTGGGGCCGGAGAGCGCCCGGTTAGCATCCGACGATGCGGACGCCGGTCGACGAACACTTCCACGCCCTGGGCCGACTGATCGGGCACGAGGACCCCGGACAGCGTCATCTGGGGCTGGCCCGGCTGACCGAGCGCGTCACCGAGTGCCCCCCGTCCGACGACGGGGAGATGGACGCACTCGCCGGGCTGCTGCCCGCATCGCTGACCGGGCTGCCGGAGGCCGATCTCCTCCTGGCCGGGCTCTACGAGCGACTCGGCCACCGGCTGAGGGGTCGCCCCCGGCCGCCGTGGCGCACGGCCGGGCAACTGCCGGTACGGGTACGGATCGCCTGGCTGCGCGCCGATGTGCTCCACGATCCCGAGGCGCTCCGCGACGAGGCCCCGGGCGAACTCCTGTACCAGGCCGTGCGGGGGGCGGGCATCACCGGTACGCACCGGCCGGCGCGGCTCGTGGACGAGCTGGCGGGCAGCGGCGATCCGGTGCTTCAGGCCGAGGCGCTGCGACTGGCCCGGGAGGGGCTGCACGCCGGACTGCTGGCCCCGGCGCTGGTCCGGGAGGACCTGATCGGTCTGCTGGGAGCCGGCAGCGCCCCGGTCGTCGCCGGTGCGCTGGGCGGACTCGCCGAACCGTGGGCGGCGACGGACCCGCTGCCGCCCGGCCTCCTCGCTCCGTTCCTCTTCGTTGATCCGGTACGGGCGAGGCCCGGGGAACCGGTGAAGGGTTCAGCGCGGGAACAGGCCGGGGGACCGGCGGAGGACGCCGTGCGGGAATGGCCCGCGGTGGCCGCTGCCGCCCTCGCTGCCGCCGCGCGCCACGGCCACCGGGACCTGCTGCGCCACGTCGTCGGCGACCCCGGCCTTCCGCCGGGCCTTCGCCGACACGGGATGGAACTGCTCGGCGAGCTGGCGGACCGCGACGACATCGGCGAGCTGGCGGTCGTCGCCGCCCGCGATCCCCTGCTGCTCGGCGGCCCGGCCGTGGCCTGCCTGCGCGGTCTCCACCGGCGCGGGCACTTCCCGGACGGTCCCCACGTCTCCGCCGTCATCGGCCTGGCCCTGTCCGATCACTCGATCCCGCCCCGCGACGTGGCGACGATCCTCTTCACCTCCCGGAAGGAGACGCTCCGGGTACTGACGGACGCACCGGCCGACGATCCGTGCTGGCCGCGACGGCTCGCCCTGCTGGTCGCCCTGGCCGGGCAGGGAGCCGGCGATCTCCCGATCGGGGACGCCGTCGCACACGTACTGCCCTCCGCCCCCGCACCCGGGCCGTTCCTCGACGCGATCCGCGAACTGCGCCACGAGGATGCCGAGGAGGCCGTGATCGCCCTGCTGCCCTCGGCGCCGGCCGCGGCGCTGGACGCGCTGGAGGCGATCGGCGGCGACCGGACGGTACTGGCCCTGCGCGAAGGGCTGGGCCTCACCACGGACGGGACAGCGCCCCATCTGCGCGCCGTACGCAACCGCGCCCTCGAACTGCTGTGGCAGCTGAACCGCGATCCGGCGCAGCGCCGCGCCCTTCTCGTACGGCTCGACCCCGTCGTTCTGCCGCCGCGCATCGCGGCCGACCTCGGCGGACCGGACGAGCGGGAACTGGCCCTGCTGAGCTCCCACCTGGACCCGGACGCGCCGGTGGCGGCGCTGTGCCGGCTGGCGGCCCACGGCAACGCCGGCACCCTCCCGGTCATCGCCGACCTGCTGCTGCGCATCGTGGCCGAGCAGGCCGCGTCGAGGAGCCCGGACGCGGCGCCCCGGACAGGGGAGCACGGACAGCCGGCCGGTGAGCCCGCGGTGCCGCAGGAGGTTCTGGACGCCGTGAGCGCCCTGGGCCGCCGGCTCCACGGACGGGGCGCGATCCGGCCCGTCTGCCTGCTCGGCACCACGGACGCGCGGGAGGCCGGGCACGCGCTGGTCGCGACCGTGGCGCTGGACCTGCTGGACCGCCCCGGACTGTCCGACGACGAGCAGGTGGTCCTGCTCGAACTGCTGCTCAGGGCCCCCTGGACGGGCACCCGTGCGCGGGTGCACCGACTGCTGCGCCACCGCGACCGGCACGTACGCAAGCACGTCATCGCCCTGCTCGCCCGCGACGCCACGGGTGAGGACGCCCAGGCGCTCTCGGCCACGCTGATCGCGCTGACGAGGGCCCAGGACGTCCAGACCGTCCGGCAGGCGCTGCTCGCACTGGGCCATGCCCGGGCCCACTGGGCGAGCGCCGCGATCTCCGCATGTCTCGACCATCCGAACATGAACGTCAGGAAGACGGCGGCCGAGGCGCTGGTCCGGGCGGGCACACCGGTGGCGCTCCCGAAGCTCCTCTTCCGGCTCGGGCACGACGGCAACCCCGGACTGCGCGCCACACTCGTCGCGGCCCTGCGCGCCGTCCTCGGCGACGCCTATGCGGCCACCCTCGTCGCCGCCGCCGAACACAGCCGGGACGACGGCAACCGCCAACTACTGCTGGAGGGCCTCCACGGCGTCCTCGCCGCACGCTCGGTCCTCGCACTGCACGACCAGGAGTCACCGGTGGCGGTCACCCTGCTCACCCTGGTGGCGTCCCGCCGGGTCGGACTGGCCTCCGGCACCGTGAAGGATCTGGCGATGCCCATGGCCAGGCACGGGATCACCGCACCGACCGCCGGAGACCCGTCATCGGTGGCCGGCGAGGCGGACCGCGACATCAGGGCGCTGCTGACCGGGGGCTGGGATCCCGCGGTCGCGCTGCGCGTCGTCGAGCGGGACGAGCCGCTCGGCCCCGACCGGTCGGCACAGCTGCGGCCGATGCTGGCCGACTGGCTCCGGCTGGCGGGCTCCCGGCCGGAGCTCCGGAGCAAGGAGCCCCAGAACCAGGCGCCCCGGAACACGGCGCCCTGGAGCAAGGCGCTCCGGAACAAGGTGGTGCGGTTCGCGCTGCGGCTCTGCACCGAGCCCCGGGGCGACGCGGAGCTCACGGCGTTCGCCCGGTCCGCCCCGCTCCTGCTGGACGCGCTCGCCGACGCCCGGGACGAGGACCGGCACGACCTGATCGCCGTACTCGAAGCGGTCGCGCCGATGCTGACGGCCACCGGAAGGCCGGCCGCCGTCGCCGCGGTACGGGCCCTGCGCCCCGCGCCGGCGACGCCGAGCCGGTCCACGCTCACACTGCTGCGCCGCCTCGGCGCGGTACCGGTCCGCGCCGACCTCGAACGGGCCCTCGCGGGCGCCCGGCTCGGCGCCGACCCCTGGCGGGCCGAAACCGCCGTGCTCCGGGAGGCCTTCGCCGTACCGGAGACCGCCGACGGGCCCCTGCCCGCCGGGACCCGGGCCTGGCGGGTCGCGCTGGACGACGCGGTCCGCACACCGGGCGCACTGGAGGAGTTCTGCCGACGGGACGACGGCGCGGTCCCCTCGCGGGACCGGCTGACCGCGCTCATCGAGGCCCACTGGGGCGCCGACCCCGGGGTCCGGGCCACGCTCATCGACTGGATGACGCTGCTCCAGCCCATCGACGCGCCGCCCTGGACCATCGCCGAGACCGCCCACGCGCCGGCGTCACCACCGCGACGGGTACGCGTCGACGACCTGGACCAGCCGCGTTCGGCAGCCCTGCGGGAGCGGCTGCTGGCCATGCTGGGGTCGGCCGAGGCGGACCGCAGGCAGACCGCGGCCCAGGTGCTGGCGCGGTGGCCCGAGCCGGAGGCCCGCCTGGCGGTGCTGCGCGCGTACCTCCACGGCCGGGTCGGGCTGCCCGCCGGCGTCGACCCGGCCCGCGCACTGGGCGCCGTCGACGAGACGGAACTCCGGGGCGACGGGATCCTGCGCGACAGGGTGGCGCGTGCGGCCGCCGGGCTCGACCCGTGGGAACTGGAACAGCTGGTCCCGCTGCTGCTGGAGTGGTGGGAACACGCGCCGCCCGCCATGGGCCGGGCCGTCGGCGACGCGTTGCGCGCGTACCCCGCCGACGCGCTGGCCGGGGCACTGGGCGACCGCCTCGACGCCGGGGCCTGGGGCTTCCTGGATCTGCTCGTCGACCGTCCGCTCCTGCGCACCCCGGCGCTGACGCGGACCTGCCGACGCCTGCGTACCGAAGGGCGCGACGAACTCGCCGACCGGCTCCTGCTCGTGGAGGGACCGCTGCGCGGCCCGGACGCCGGGCGGCAGGACGCGGCGGCACTGGCGGTGCTCCGCGACCGTGGTGCGGCCGTACCCGCCGGAACCGGGCACCGCCCGACCCGGCAGGAACTGCTGGACCTGGCCGGAACCGGCACGCCGGAGCAGATCTGCCGGGCGCTCACGGAACTGGCCGGGGCGCACACCGGCCCGGAGCCGGACCAGGACCGGCAACTCCTCGACCTGCTCGGCGAGTTGATCACGCACCCCCGGTCCAAGGTCCGGCTGCGCGCCCACCGGACCTCCCGGGTGATGCTCGGCAGGGAGGTCCATCTGCGCCACACCGAACTCCTGCTGGACGACCCCCGGCCGGACGTGGTGCGCATGGCGATCCGGACGCTCTGCCGGGCGGGCTGGGAGCCGGCGATTCCCGCGGTGACGGGACTGCTCGGGCACCCGCACGCCGTCGTGCGCGAGGCGGCGGCCGAGGGGCTGGTCGAGCTGGGCGGGGCGGCGGTCCCGGCCCTCCGTAACGCCACCGCCCACGCCCGGCCCGACCGGCGCTCCCTGTACACGGAGGTACTCGACCGGATCAGGGCCGGTGAACACTGAGAGGTGACCCGCAATCCCTGGCCACCGCCTACACGTACCGCTTGATCTCCCGCCGGGCCAGCGACCGCTGATGCACCTCGTCCGGGCCGTCCGCCAGCCGCAACGTCCGGGCCGCCGCCCACAGTTCGGCCAGCGGGAAGTCCTGGCTCACCCCGCCCGCGCCGTGCAGCTGCACTG
Source organism: Streptomyces sp. NPDC058240 (assembly GCF_042882135.1). NCBI lineage: Bacteria > Bacillati > Actinomycetota > Actinomycetes > Kitasatosporales > Streptomycetaceae > Streptomyces > Streptomyces sp. NPDC058240. Next base: position 321,043 of record NZ_JBHVWT010000004.1, on the reverse strand, counting down.
CCTGGTCGAGGACGTCGACCACCGCGCGCGGGGTGGCGATCTTGATGGCCTGGATCTCCGTGTGCGCGCCCCGGTTGCCCACCGTGTCCATCAGCCAGGCCGTCTTCAGCACCAGCAACCGCAGCTGCTCCACCGTGACCCGCGCGTCCGCGATCCAGTTCTGCACGACGCCCTGCTGGGCGAGCGGCTTGCCGAAGGCCGTACGGGACACCGCCCGCCTGCACATCAGCTCGATGGCCCGCTCGGCCATGCCGATCAGCCGCATGCAGTGGTGGATCCGGCCCGGTCCCAGCCGTGCCTGGGCGATGGCGAAGCCGCCGCCCTCCTCGCCGATCAGATTCTCGGCCGGCACCCGCACATCGGTGAAGACGACTTCCGCGTGACCGCCGTGGTAGTGGTCCTCGTACCCGTACACCTGCATGGCGCGGCGCACTTCGAGGCCGGGGGTGTCGCGGGGGACCAGGATCATCGACTGCTGGCGGCGGATGTCGGGGCCGTCCGGGTCGGTCTTGCCCATCACGATGAAGATCTTGCAGTCCGGGTTCATCGCCCCGGAGATGTACCACTTGCGGCCGTTGATGACGTAGTCCCCGCCGTCCCGCACGATCCGGGTCTCGATGTTCGTCGCGTCCGACGAGGCGACCTCGGGCTCCGTCATCGCGAACGCCGAGCGGATCTCACCGGCCAGCAGCGGCTCCAGCCACTGCTTCTTCTGCTCGTCCGTGGCGAACTGGAAGAGCACCTCCATGTTCCCGGTGTCGGGAGCCGCGCAGTTGAGCGCGGTCGGCGCCAACTGCGGGGACCGGCCGGTGATTTCGGCGAGCGGGGCGTACTGGAGATTGGTCAGCCCGGCCCCGTACTCGGCGTCCGGGAGGAAGAGGTTCCACAGGCCCTGCCTGCGCGCCTCGGCCTTCAGGTCCTCGACGATCCGCGGCGTGTCCCACGGGGAGGCCAGCAGCGCGCGCTGCTCGTCCGCGATCTTCTCGGCCGGGTGGACGTGCTCGTCCATGAAGGCGAGCAGCTTGGCGCGCAGCTCTTCGGTGCGGGCGTCGAATGCGAAGTCCATGGGGGTGATCAGCCTTCCTGGAGGGTGGTGAGGCCGTGCTCGATGAAGACCGGGACGAGATCGCCGATGCGGTCGAAGCCGGCGCCGACGGTCTGGCCCAGGGTGTAGCGGTAGTGGATGCCCTCCAGGATCACGGCGAGCTTGAACCAGGCGAACGCCGTGTACCAGGAAATGGCGGAGGTGTCCCGGCCGGAGCGGGCGGCATAGCGCTCGATCAGTTCGGCGGGGGAGGGGTGGCCCGCCGCGCCGCTGGTGGTGGAGACCGGCGAATCGGCCAGACCGAGGTCGGAGCTGTACATCACCAGCAGGCCGAGGTCGGTCAGCGGGTCGCCGAGCGTCGACATCTCCCAGTCGAGGACGGCCTTGATCCGGTCGTCCGAGCCGATCAGGACGTTGTCCAGCCGGTAGTCGCCGTGCACGACGGTGGGCGCGGACGAGACGGGCAGCTCGCGCCCGAGCGCGGCGTGCAGTTCGTCGATGCCGGGCAGCTCGCGGTTGCGCGACGCGTCCAGCTGCTTGCCCCAGCGGCGCAGCTGCCGGTCGAGGAAGCCCTCGGGGCGCCCGAAGTCGCCGAGTCCGACGGACTCCGGGTCCACGGCGTGGAGTGCGACGAGGGTGTCGACGAGCTCGAGGACCGCCTCCCGGGTGCGCTCGGCGCCCAGCGGGGCGAGCTGCTCGACGGTGCGGTACGGGGTGCCCTCGACGTACTCCATGACGTAGAAGGGCGACCCGATCACCGAGTCGTCCTCGCAGAGCAGTACCGGCTCGGGGACCGGAACGGCCGTCGGGTGCAGGGCGCTGATCACCCGGTGCTCGCGCCTCATGTCGTGCGCGGTGGCCAGCACATGGCCCAGCGGGGGCCTGCGGACGACCCAGCGGCCGGTGCCGTCCGTGACGGTGTACGTCAGGTTCGACCGGCCGCCCTCGATCAGCCGGGCTTCGAGCGGTCCGCTCACCAGCCCCGGGCGCTCGCGGTCGAGATGTCCGCGCAGCCGGTCGAGGTCGAGACCTGGCGGGGGGACTGAGCTCATCGTGCGCACCTCCGAGGGGTGAAAGACGGTCGGAGACCATCATGCCGACCAGTCGGTATGTCGTCCAGTGCGTGCCCGGGATCCATCGGGTGGAGTCGTATCCGGGTCCGGCGGGCGGACTCGCGCCCTACTTGGCCCGGAGTCTGGTATTCAGTCGCATCCCTGAATAGAGTTCACGTATGAATACAGAGCTGCTGATCGACGAAGTCCGGCTGACCCCGATCCTGATAGCCGACCCGCCCCTGCTCAACACCCAGGGCGTCCACCAGCCCTACACCCCGCGGCTCATCGTGGAGGTCGTCACACGCGGTGGGGTCACGGGTATCGGCGAGACGTACGGGGACGGCAAGTACCTCGAACTCGCCCGGCCGCTCGCCACCGCACTCACCGGACGCCCGGTCAGCGATCTGAACGGACTGTTCGCCCTGGCCGATGAGGTGTGCGGTGATTCACGCGCGGCCGACGACCGGGTCGACGCGGGCGGGCTGCGCGGCGTCCAGACCGCCGACAAGCTCAGGCTCTCCGTCGTCTCGGGCTTCGAGGTCGCCTGCCTGGACGCGCTGGGCAAGTCCCTCGGCCTCCCCGTGCACGCCCTGCTCGGCGGGAAGGTCCGCGACAGCGTCGAGTACAGCGCCTATCTCTTCTACCGCTGGGCCGCTCACCCCGAGGGCGGCGAGCAGGACGACTGGGACGCGGCCCTCGACCCGGCCGGAGTCGTCGCCCAGGCCCGGCGCTTCGCCCGCGAGTACGGCTTCTCCTCCTTCAAGCTCAAGGGCGGCGTCTTCGAACCCGACCGGGAGATCGCCGCCATCCGCGCCCTCGCCGAGGAGTTCCCCGGGCAGCCGCTGCGCCTCGACCCCAACGGCGCCTGGTCCGTCGAGACCTCGCTCCACGTCGCCGAGCAGCTGAAGGACGTACTCGAATACCTGGAGGACCCGGCGAGCGGCACGGACCTGATGGCCTCGGTCGCGGCAGGCACCGACGTACCGCTCGCCACCAACATGTGCGTGACCACCCTCGCCGAGGTGCCGGAGGCCTTCGCCCGTGGCGCCGTGCAGGTCGTCCTCTCCGACCACCACTACTGGGGCGGGCTGCACCGTACCCGTGAACTGGCCGGGATCTGCCGCACCTTCGGCGTCGGACTCTCCATGCACTCCAACACCCACCTCGGCATCAGCCTCGCCGCGATGACCCATGTCGCGGCCACCGTTCCCAACCTCGACTACGCCTGCGACAGCCACTACCCCTGGCAGACCGAGGACGTCATCACCGCCCGCCATGTCTTCCGGGACGGCCGGCTCACCGTGCCCGACGCACCCGGGCTCGGTGTCGAACTCGACCGCGAACGCCTGGCCGCGCTGCACCGGCGCTGGCTCGACGACGACGGCACGATGCGCGAGCGCGACGACGCGGCCGCGATGCGCAAGGCCGAGCCGGGGTGGGAGACGCCGACGATCCCGCGCTGGTGACGAGACCGTCGCCCGGGACACGACGGCCTGACTTGCGGGGGCCCGGACCCGCACCGAAGGTCGGTGCATGAAGGCGATCAGCTACAGCGGGTACGGCGGGGCCGACGTCCTGGAGTACGGCGAGCGGCCCGACCCCAAGATCGGCCCGGACTCCGTCCTGGTGAAGGTGCGGGCCGCGGCCGTCAATCCGGTCGACTGGAAGGCCCGCGAGGGCTACCTGGACGCCGCACTGGAGGCGGTGTTCCCGGTGATCCCCGGCTGGGACGTGTCCGGCGTCGTCGTGCAGCCCGGAACGGCCGTCGACGAGTTCGCGGTCGGCGACGAGGTCATCGGCTATGTGCGGGAGGACTTCCTCAGCCGCGGCACGTTCGCCGAATACGTTGCCGCGCCCGTGCGCACCCTCGCCCGCAAGCCGCTGAGCCTGAGCTTCGAGGAGGCGGCCGGACTGCCGCTGGCCGGTCTCACCGCCTATCAGGTGCTGCACCGCTCCCTGCGGATCCGCGACGGCGACACGGTCCTCGTCCACGCGGCGGCCGGCGGGGTGGGCTCCTTCGCCGTCCAGCTCGCCCGGCACGCCGGCGCCCGCGTCATCGGCACCGCGAGCGAGCACAACCACGATCATGTCCGGCAGCTCGGCGGGGAACCGGTGGCCTACGGGGACGGCCTCGCCGACCGGCTGCGGGCCCTGGCCCCGGACGGCGTCGACGCCGCGTTCGACACCGTCGGCGGCGAGGCGCTCCGGGTCTCCGCCGAAGTGCTGAAGCCCGGGGGCCGCCTGGCCTCCGTCGCGGACGGCGAGGTCCTCGCGTACGGCGGCCGCTACGCCTACGTACGACCGGACGCGAAGGACCTCACCCATCTGGCCGAACTGGCCGAACAGGGCATCGTCACGGTCCATGTGGAACGGGTCTTCCCGCTGGAACAGGCGGCGGACGCCTACCGGCTGAACGAGCAGGGGCGCACCCGCGGAAAGATCGTCGTCACCGTCCCCTGGGAGGTCCCGGACCTCTGACGGCCGCCCGCGCCCGGCGCCCGGAACACTCAGAACAGCATGGCCGAGGCGAACACCGCGAGCGCCACCGTGCACGCCGCCGCGGTCAGCGCGCCGCGCGCCGACAGCGGTCGCGGCCGCGCGGTCCCCATCCCGAGCACCCGCAGATGCGCCACCCGCAGGAAACCCAGCCAGGCCAGGGCGCTCAGCGACACCGCCACGATCGCGGCCGGGCCCGCCCCGCCGTGCAGCGCCTGCTTGACCGCCAGCAGTGCCACCACCGTGCACGACAGCGTCGTACGCCGCCAGGCCAGCCGGGTCCGTTCCGGCTGAAGTCCGGGGTCGCGCCCCTGGGAGGTCACCGGCCCTCCCAGCCGAAGAAGACCACCACCACCATCGCCACCGCGACGACCCCGACGGCCAGTGCGAGCAGCGTCGGGAACCGCGAGACCGGAAGGTCCTCCCCGCGCCGCATCGCCCGTTCGCACCGCACCCAGTGGTTGACCGCCCGCAGCGCACACAGCACACCGGCCGCCAGCAGAGCGAGCGCCAGACCGGCGCGGATGCCCCAGGCCAGCTCCGGCAGGAACTGGTCGACCGCGAACCCGCCGCCGATCAGCGCCAGAGCCGTCCGGATCCAGGCGAGGAAGGTGCGCTCGTTGGCGAGCGAGAACCGGTAATCGGGGGTGTCGCCCTCTTCGCGGATGCGCTGCGGTGCGAACCACAGCCGCAGGCTCTGTACGAATTCGTTCACGTGTGAACCTTATCTGCCGCTTTGCGGGTGATCGCCGGTCGGGCTCAGGAGGCCGTTCCGGCCGCCCGGAAGGCGCGCAGCCGGTGGTACGCCTCCAGGCCGTCCGGCACCCACTCCCGGTCGCCGATCTGCCGCGCCAGCTCGTCATCGGTGAGGAAGGTGTGCCAGGCGACCTCCTCCACCTGCGGGTTCACCGGCAGCTCGCACCGTACCTGGTAGATGTACGACCACCAGGAGTGCCCGGCGTCCTCGTAGCGGAACTTGAAGAGCGGTTCGGGCCGGGGGAGCCCGGACACCCCCAGCTCCTCCTCGGCCTCCCGCAGCGCCGCCTCGTCGTACGACTCACCGGCGCCGACCACCCCGCCGACGAACATGTCGTAGTGGGACGGGAAGACCAGCTTGCCCGGGGTCCTGCGGTGGACGAAGAGCCGGCCCTCCGCGTCCCGGGCCTCGATGAAGACGCAGCGATGGCGAAGGCCCCGCGCGGTCGCCTCACCGCGCGGGGCCTGCCCCACGACCACGTCGTTCTCGTCGACGATGTCCAGGATCTCGTCAGAGGGAGTCATGCTCCCCATCCAACATCAGACCATCGCGGGACGATCACTGCCCCATGACGTACTTGACGGTCGGGCCCGTGGTCCAGCCGCCGTCCACGGCCAGCTCGGCACCGGTGATGTACGAAGCGGCGTCCGAGAGCAGGAACGTGACCGCCTCCGCGATCTCCGGGGCCTCGCCGACCCGGCCCATCGGGGTGTTCGGGTAGTTGCCCTCGCCCCGCTGGATGCCGACGGACGCGGTCATCGGCGTGTAGACCATGCCGGGGTGCACCGAGTTCACCCGGATCCTCGCCGTGCCGAGCTCCACCGCGCCGACCTTCGTCAGACCGCGCACGCCCCACTTCGAGGCGCCATAGCTGGAGGTCAGGGCGAGGCCCATCAGACCGGCGGCCGAGGAGATGTTGACGATCGAACCGCCGCCGTTCTCCTTCATCACCGGAATCACCGTCTTCATTCCGATGAAGACGGCCGTCAGGTTGATGTCGATGACCTTGCGGAAGTGCTCGACGGTCTCGCTCTCCAGCGGCTGGCCGGTGGATACTCCGGCGTTGTTGACCAGCCCGTCGATCCGTCCGAACTCGGCGAGGGCGAACTCCGCGACGCGCCGCCAGTCCTCCTCGGAGGTCACGTCGTGGTGTACGAAGCGGGCCTTGGCCCCCAGCTCCGCGGCGGTGGCGGCGCCTTCCTCGTCGAGCACATCGGTGATCACCACATGGGCGCCGCCCGCCACCGCGAGGCGGGCGGCCTCGGCGCCCAGGCCCCGGGCGCCGCCGGTGATGATGACGGTCTTGTCGGTGAGGTTGCTCTTGTCGGTCATGTCGCTTCCTTCATGTGGTGCAGGTGGCAAGTGGTGCGGGTGGTACGTGGTGCGGGTGGTCACGCGCTGCCCGGCACGGGGGCGTGCAGGAACGCGGTGGTGGTCTCGACGAGATCGGCGAGGAAGAGCTCGTCGCCGGTCAGCGGTTCGGTGCCGTCGAGACGCTGGCGGGCGCGGTCGGCCAGCGCCGCGCCGATCAGGGTGAGCGCCAGATCCAGGCGCTCCAGGCGCACCGGACCCGGCAGGCCGCCCAGGCAGTCCCCGATGCGGCCGATCAGACGTCCGTAGTCGGTGCCGTCCAGGACGGGGTGCAGCCGCCCGGTCCGCAGCCCGGTCTCATGGCTGAGCCGGGCCGAGATCCGCAGGCAGCGGCGACCGCGGTCGTCGGCGAGCAGGCTCGCCTCGGCCGTCACCAGCGCGGTGAGCAGCTCCCGTACGCCGCAGTCCGCGCCCAGTGCGTCGAGCAGGGGTGCCACCACCTGTTCGGTACGGGCCTGGCGGACCGCCATCACCGCGTCGAGCAGCCCGGCCCGGGAACCGAAGTGGTACTGGACCGCGGAAGGGTTGCTCTGCCCGGCCAGCCGGACGATGTCCCGCAGCTGGGCGCCGTCCGGTCCCTGCGCGGCGAAGATCTCCTCGGCCGCGCGGATCAGCTTGTCCCTGGTCTCCTGCCCCGACGTTCGCGACATGGCGCCATTCTAATGCTGGCCATTATTAAAAACCAGTGCGGACGGCCGCTCGGGACCGACGGCCCCGCTCAGTTCGGCTGCAGGCTCTTCTCGCGGCGCCCGCCCACCGGCCCCTCCGGCATCGCCGGATGCAGCCCGAGCAGCACGATCCCGACGACGATCGCGGCGAGGCCGACCGCCTGCCAGGCCAGCGCGCCGGTGTCGGTGCGCAGCTGGTCGCCGAGGAAACCGACCCCGCAGGCGATCCCGGCCAGCGGCTGGGAGGCGGTCAGTGGGGGCAGCGAGACCCGGAGCGGGCCCGTCTCGAACGCGCTCTGCACCAGCAGCAGCCCCGTCACCCCCAGCGCCACCACTGCGTACGGCTGCCACGCCGTCACCAGCGCCGCCCACCCGTCGTCGGACAGCCGCTGGCCGCTGACCCGGGTGAGCGCGTCCTGCAGTCCGTACAGCAGTCCGGCCGCCACGGCGAGCAGCGCGGGGGCGACCCCGGACTCGGAGCGTTTGGCGAAGGCGGTCAGCAGCAGCGCGGTGCCCACGACCACGCCGATCACCAGCCAGTGCCGCACCGGGCTGGTCACCGCCTCGCCACCCTGCGGCTGGCCCGCCAGCAGGAAGGCGGCGACCCCGCCGGCCAGCAGCCAGAGACCGGCCCAGCCCTGACGGCCGAGCCGCTGACCGGTGCGATGGCGTGACAGGGCCATCGCGAAGAGCAGATTGGTCGCGAGGAGAGGTTCGACGACGGACACCTCGCCCTTGCCCAGGGCCAGGGCGCCCAGCACCATGCCGCAGACCATCAGCCCGATCCCGGCCAGCCAGCTCGGCACCCGCATCAGGTCCAGCAGCAGCCGGGGGGAGAGGTAGTCGCTCCTCGGGGCGTGCGAAGCGGCGGCCTGCTGCAGGACGAAGCCGAATCCCAGACAGCAGGCGGCACTCACGGCGAGCACGAGGACCAGCACCGACACGCTTCTACCTCAAGTCAGGCCAGAAGTGGGTGATTTGTATCGACGATAGCGCTTGCGTCCCGGGGACGCGGCCGGAGCGCGGCCGACCGGGCGGTTGACGCCGCAGCGGCCGGTGCCGAAGATCTGACGCACGAGTAACTTCCGGCTCCGGAGACGGCTCGGAGACGGTTCGGAGCCGGACCGTGGCCGCGACCGGATCGCCCCGACAAGGATGGAACCCATGGCGTACGACGCTGATGTGATCGTTATCGGGGCAGGGCTCGCCGGTCTGGTGGCCACTGCCGAGCTGGTCGACGCCGGCCGCTCGGTGATCCTGCTCGACCAGGAGCCCGAGCAGGCGATCGGCGGCCAGGCGCACTGGTCCTTCGGCGGTCTCTTCCTCGTCGACTCGCCCGAGCAGCGCCGGATGCGGATCAAGGACAGCCATGAGCTGGCCCTCCAGGACTGGCTCGGCACGGCGGGCTTCGACCGGAAGGAGGACCACTGGCCGCGGAAGTGGGCCGAGGCGTACGTCGACTTCGCGGCCGGTGAGAAGCGCCCCTGGCTGCACGCCCAGGGGCTGCGGATCTTCCCCGTCGTCGGCTGGGCCGAGCGCGGCGGCTACGACGCGAACGGCCACGGCAACTCCGTACCCCGCTTCCACATCACCTGGGGCACCGGCCCCGGCATCGTCGCCCCCTTCGAGCGCCGGGTGCGCGCGGGCGTCGCCAAGGGGCTCGTGGAGTTCAGGTTCCGTCACCGGGTCACCGGACTCGGCCGCACCGCGGGCGACGTCGACACGGTGACCGGCGAGGTGCTGGAACCGAGCGCCGCCGCCCGGGGCACCGCGAGCAGCCGCCGGGCGACCGGCACGTTCGAGCTCAGGGCCCAGGCGGTGATCGTCACCTCCGGCGGCATCGGCGGCAACCACGACCTGGTGCGCAAGCAGTGGCCCCGGCGGCTCGGGACCCCGCCCGCGAAGATGCTCTCCGGCGTGCCCGCCCATGTCGACGGGCTCATGCTCGGCATCGCCGAGGAGGCGGGCGCCCACCACATCAACCGCGACCGGATGTGGCACTACACCGAGGGCATCGAGAACTGGAACCCGATCTGGGCCAAGCACGGCATCCGGATCCTGCCCGGACCGTCCTCGCTCTGGCTGGACGCACGCGGCAAGCGGCTGCCGGTCCCGCTCTTCCCGGGCTTCGACACCCTCGGCACCCTCGAACACATCATGAGGTCCGGCCACGACTACACCTGGTTCGTCCTCGACCAGAGGATCATCGGCAAGGAGTTCGCGCTCTCCGGATCCGAGCAGAACCCGGATCTGACCGGAAAGTCGATCCGCGACGTGATCGGCCGGGCCCGAGCCGACGTACCGGCCCCAGTGAAGGCGTTCATGGACAACGGGGTGGACTTCGTCGTCGAGAAGGACCTCGCCGCGCTCGTCCGGGGCATGAACGCGCTCACCGAGGAACCGCTGATCGACGAGGCCGAACTGCGCCGCGAGATCACCGCACGCGACCGTGAGATCGCCAACCCCTTCACCAAGGACCTCCAGATCACCGCGATCCACGGAGCCCGCGCCTATCTCGGCGACAAGCTGATCCGTACGGCGGCGCCGCACCGCATCCTCGACCCCAAGGCCGGCCCGCTGATCGCCGTACGGCTGAACATCCTGACCCGCAAGTCGCTCGGCGGACTGGAGACGGACCTGTCCTCCCGGGTGCTGACCGCGGACGGCACCCCCCTGGCCGGTGTGTACGCGGCGGGGGAGGCGGCCGGTTTCGGCGGCGGCGGGGTGCACGGCTACCGCTCGCTGGAAGGGACCTTCCTCGGCGGCTGCATTTTCTCCGGCCGCGCGGCCGGACGGGCGGCGGCGAAGGCGGTCGGCTAGGCCGACAGGGCCTGGCTAGAGCGTGTCGTCCGGAGCGGGCGCCCCCGCGGCGCGGTCCAGCAGCTCGACGACCCGGAACCGTTCGGCGACGACCATGGTGTCGTCGTCGACGGTGAACGACGGGTCGCCGAGCGCCTCCCGCATCTCCTCGCCGTGCCAGAACTTCTCGTGTCCCGCGCGCCACTCGGCGACCGATGTGTCGCCCTCGCCCTCGTCGATCGCATGCTGGAGGTCCACGTCGCCGAGGCGCAGCACCCGTACCTCCGTCACCTCCAGCACCGCGGTCTCGCGGCCGTCCGAGTCGATCAGCGCGGACCGCTCACCCACCGGAGGCAGCTCCTCCTTCTCCGCCTCGTACTCCGCGAGCAGCCCGGTCGTCGACACCTTCGTGCCGGCGAGCACCGCCCGCACCAGCTGATCGCGCAGCGGTCCGGGGAAGGCGAGCAGAAAGGGCTTGAGGGGTTCACGGTTCGACATGGCACCAAGTCTGACATGTCCCCCGGGGTGCGGTGCCGGGGCGTGCGCCCGGCCGGGGCTGCCAACTGTGCGCCGGGCGAACGGAGTTGGGGGCGGGTCCGGGCAGGTGGCCCGCGGCCCCTGGCGGCCGGCGGCGCCGACTGGTCGAATGGCCGGGTGAACAGTCGCCCTCCCGACACCGAAGGCACCTCCGTGGGCCGCCGTCTCGTCCTGGCCATGCCCGGTCCGGGCGCCGCCGGGGGTCGTCGCGGCGCCCGTGCTGCAACGCACGCTGGAACATGGCAATGGCGCTCGCCGACCCGGAGGCACGCCGTGGCATGCGCACCGGGTCGGTCGAGCGCCATTGGGCACGGTCACAGCATGCGCTGTGGGGGGAGGACCGTGCGGGCGGCAGGTCGCCGGGACAGGCCCTAGACGACTAGCGAAAGCAGCAGGATGAAGGCCAGCGAGACCACGGAGATGATGGTCTCCATCACCGACCAGGTCTTCACCGTCTGGCCGACGTTCATGCCGAAGTATTCCTTCACCAGCCAGAACCCGGCGTCATTGACATGGCTGAAGAAGAGCGAGCCCGCGCCGACGGCGAGGACCAGCAGAGCGGCGTGGGACGTCGACATGTCGGCGGCCAGCGGGGCGACCAGACCGGCCGCCGAGATGGTGGCCACGGTCGCCGAACCGGTCGCGAGCCGGATCGCGACGGCGATCAGCCAGCCCAGCAGCAGCGCCGGGATCGACCAGTCCTTGGAGAAGTCCAGGATCATCTGGCCCACGCCGGCGTCGATGAGGGTCTGCTTGAACCCGCCGCCCGCGCCCACGATGAGCAGCACACCGGCGATCGGGGCAAGGGACTTCTCGACGGTGGTGGAGAGCCGGCCCTTGGTGAAACCGGCCGCCCGGCCCAGCGTGAACATGCCGACTATGACGGCCGCCAGGAGCGCGATCAGCGGCGAGCCGATCACATCGGTGACCTTCTGGAGGCTCTGCTCCGGGTCGTCCACGACGATGTCGACCAGGGCCTTGATCAGCATCAGCACGACCGGCAGCAGGATGGTCGCCAGGGTGGCGCCGAAGCTGGGGCGACGGTCGAGCTCCTCCGAGGGGCGCTGCGGAATCATCTTCTCCGGAGCCTTGATGTCCACCCAGCGCGCCGCGTAGCGGGAGAAGACCGGCCCCGCGATGATCACGGTCGGGATCGCGACCAGCACACCCAGCGCCAGCGTGACACCGAGGTTGGCGCCGAGGGCGTCGATCGCCACCAGCGGGCCGGGGTGCGGCGGGATCAGGCCGTGCATCACGGAGAGACCGGCCAGCGCCGGGATACCGATCCGCATCAGGGAGAAGTTGCCGCGCTTCGCGACGAGCAGCACCACCGGGATCAGCAGCACGATGCCGACCTCGAAGAAGAGCGGCAGGCCGATGATCGAGGCGATCAGGACCATCGCCCACGGCATGGAGCGCCTGCTCGCCTTCGCGAGGATGGTGTCGACGATCTGGTCCGCGCCACCGGAGTCGGCCAGCAGCTTGCCGAGGATCGCGCCGAGCGCGATGAGCACACCGACACCCGCGACGGTCGAGCCGAGGCCGGCGGTGAAGCTGGCGATCGTCCTGGCCGGGGCGGCACCGGCGAACGAGCCGAGCGCCAGCGAGCCGATGGTCAGCGCGAGGAACGCGTGCATCTTGAACTTGGTGATGAGCAGAACGATGACGGCGATGCCCGCCAGAACGGCGATACCCAACTGCGCGTTGCCTGCCGAAGTGATCGGTTCGACGGCGTCCGCTGCCAACATCTCGACGCTGAGACTGGTCACGGTGGTGATCCTTAGTTATCGAGCCGGCGCAACGCGGCGACGGCTCGCTGGGTGATTTCTTCGGGGGTGCCGGACACATCGACCGAGACACCGGCCTCGTCCTCCTGCAGCGGCTGGAGGGTGGCGAACTGCGAGTCGAGCAGCGCAGTGGGCATGAAGTGCCCCTTGCGCTCCGCCATGCGTGCCTCGATCAGAGCCCGGTCGCCGGTCAGGTGGAGGAAGACCGCGCCGGGTGCCTCGGCGCGCAGCCGGTCCCGGTAGGCCCGCTTGAGCGCCGAGCTGCTCACCACTCCGCCGAGCCCCGCCCGGCCGTGCGCCCACTGACCGATCGCGTCGAGCCAGGGCCACCGGTCGGAGTCGTCCAGCGGGGTGCCGGCCGACATCTTGGCGATGTTCGCCGCGGGATGGAAGTCATCGCCCTCTGCGTACGGAACGCCGAGTTCGGCGGCGAGCAGGGGGCCGATCGTGGTCTTGCCGGTCCCTGCTACGCCCATCACCACGACGACGTGGGGGGTGCTCATTGGTGGTGCCTCGCAGTCTTGTTCGACGTCTTCCTCGACATCGGTCCGTCGCGCTACTGAAACCTATACGTACGACTTATTCAAGATGCTGTGACGTAAACGTCGTACTTTTTGTTCCTGAAAGCTGCCCCGTAGGCTGTGCTCATGACCACACAGGGCCCTGGGCTGCATACACATGTGCTGGACACCCTGGGTCTGGAGATTGCCGCGGGGGAGCACCGGCCGGGGCAGGTACTGCGCACCGATGAGATGGCCCGGCGCTTCGACGTCTCGCGCACCGTCGTACGCGAAGTGATCCGCGTCCTGGAGTCCATGCACCTGGTCGAGTCCCGGCGCCGGGTCGGCGTGACCGTGCGGCCGACCGAGGCGTGGAACGTCTACGACCCGCAGGTCATCCGGTGGCGGCTGGCCGGCGCCGACCGCCCGCGCCAGCTGCGCTCCCTGACCGTGCTGCGTTCGGCGATCGAACCCGTCGCGGCCGGCCTCGCCGCCCGCAACGCCACCCCGGAGCAGTGCGCGGCCCTCACCGAGTGCGCGCTCGGCATGGTCGCCACCTCGCGCGGCCAGCAGCTGGAGGGCTATCTGGAGCACGACATCGCGTTCCACCGGATCGTGCTCAACGCCTCCGGCAACGAGATGTTCGCGCGGCTCGGTGACGTCGTCGCCGAGGTCCTGGCGGGCCGCACCCACCACCAGGTGATGTTCGAGGACCCGGACCCGGCCGCGGTCACCCTCCACGTCCGGCTCGCCGAGGCGGTGCGCGAGGGCGACGCCGTGGAGGCGGAGCGGCTGACGAAGGAGATCGCGGTGGGCGCGCTGCACGAACTGGACGTGCTCGCGCCCTGAGGCCGCACGCGGCGGCCCCCGCGGAACGATCCCCCGGGGGCCGCCGGTTCAGCCGGTCCGGCAGGTCAGCCGCTGTGCCCGTGGTGGCCGCCGTGCCCGGCGCCGTGGTCGAACTTCACCGCCTCGGGCGGCATCACGACGAACGGCCGCATCATGCCCATGTCCTCGTGCTCCAGCAGATGGCAGTGGTACATGAACCGCCCGTACGCCCCGTCGAACTTCCCGAGCACCTTCACCAACTGCCCCTGGGGCACCCGGAAGACGTCCTTCCAGCCCTGTTCGTTCGGTGCCGTCGGGACCGTGGTGCCGTGGTCGAACGCCACGGGGGAGCGGGTTCCGCCGATCGCCGGATCGAAGCCGTCGAGCTTGTACGCCTCCCGGCCCATCACCTGGAAGTCCGCCAGATGGATGTGCATCGGATGCGTCGGTCCGCCCAGGTTGAGGAACGACCACTGCTCGTAGGCGCCCTCGCCCACCGTGAAGCCGAGACCGTCGTTGAAGGTCCGCGAGATCCTGCGGTACGTGCGCACCGTGCCGTCCTCCCCCTGGACCTGGACGACACCGTCCGACGGCACCTGAACCCCGGCGGGGTCCTCGACCTCCGCCATCTCCCAGATCTCCGGGTGACCGCCGCCGCCGACCGTGCCGGGCACCGTCAGCACCACGAGCCGGTGCCCGTGCTCCACCTGGCCGTGCTCGTACCGCCGGAACGAACCGGACAGCACCTCGGGCAGCTCGAAACCGTCCCGCTGCCCCGTCTCCCGTACCCGGAACTCCATCACCTGCGGGAACGGCACGTTCGCCGCCGGGTCAGGCACCCCCGGCGCGAGCCCGCCGCGGTTGACCAGCCGGACCCGGCGGCCGGCCAGCGCCGAGAAGTCGATCAGCAGATCCATCCGCTCGGCAGGGGCGATCGTCAGCCGCGGCAGCACCTCGTCGAAGTCGACCGGCACCGGACGCGGCAGCAGCCCGCCGTCACTGCCGATCTGCCGGATCACGCCCGGCACCGGGTTGTTCTCCTCGTCGACCAGCACCAGATCGTAGATCCGCGCATTGGACGCGTTGACGAGCCGGAAGCGGTACCAGGCGTCGTCCACGTCCAGATGCGGCCAGATACGGCCGTTGACCGTGGTGTAAGGGCCGAGGAACGGCAGCGACACCGGCTTCCCGGTCTCCGGATCGGCCTCGGTGATCACCGTCGTCTTGTGCAGCAGCCGCCCGTTGAGCCGGCCGTCCGCGTCGGTGTCCAGGTTGCGGTCGGCGAGGATCAGCGGCAATTCCCGCTCGCCGGACGGCAGACCGAGCGCGTCCTCCTCGTCGTCCCTGATCAGGTACGTGCCGACGAGCCCGGCGTACACGTTCCACCGGGTGATGTTCATGGCATGGTCGTGGTACCACCACTGGGTGGCCTGGTGGTCGTTCGGGTACTCCGACAGCTGCGCGTCGCCGAAGCCGACCGCGTTGTCCGCCCAGCCGTCGTTGCCGCCACCGGTCTGCGCGCCGTGCAGATGCGTCACCGTCCAGGCGGGCAGCGCGGCGACATCCGCGTTCGGCTCGACGCCGTCGCGGCCGGGACGGTTGTGCGGTGCCGGTTCGCCCTGCTTGACCGGACCGACCTCCACCGCCGTGACCGGGTACTCGCTGCCCTTGGGGATGCGGTTGGTCCAGGCGATCCTGATCCGCTCCCCGCGCCGCACCTCGATGGTCGGACCCGGCACCGTGCCGTCGTACCCCCACATCAGGGTCGGCGGCAGCTGCGCGTGCAGTCGCACCCAGGTGGGTGACAGGGCGATCTCGGTCTCGCGGAGCACGTCACCGCTCTGCGGGCGGAGCACCGGCGGGACGGGCAACGCGTCGGTGTACGGCACGAGTCCGCCGACCGGTGCCCCGAGCGCGGCAGTATCGGGAGCCGGACCCGGCTCGTCGGTCCGCTGACTGATCTTCTCCGTGGTCTCAGCGATCTCGGTCAAGGTTCTTCCCCCATGATCCGTAATTCCACTGCTGGTGGACCACGCGACCCCTGCCCCCGCAGGTATTGGTCCGGCGGCCCCTGTGTATCAAAGGACCGCCTGGAAACCGCCGACGTTCAGCGATGTGCATCATCTGACCGAAAGCAGTACATCCCACCGGGTGGAGGGCAGTCGTTTCCCGCCAACGCGGCGCGCCGCCGTGACACCCTCACGGGGCGTACGGTTGTTCGTGTTCGATCTTCGTACATAGACGGAAACAGGGAGACCACGGTATGTCGCAGCAGGTGCAAGGGGTCATCGCACCGGGGAAGAACGAGCCGGTACGGATCGAGACGATCGTGATCCCGGACCCGGGCCCCGGCGAGGCCGTGGTGAAGATCCAGGCGTGCGGCGTCTGCCACACCGACCTCCACTACAAGCAGGGCGGCATCAACGACGACTTCCCCTTCCTGCTCGGCCACGAGGCCTCGGGCGTGGTGGAGTCCGTCGGCGAGGGCGTCACGGACGTCGCGCCCGGCGACTTCGTCATCCTCAACTGGCGTGCCGTGTGCGGGCAGTGCCGCGCGTGTCTGCGTGGCCGCCCCTGGTACTGCTTCGACACCCACAACGCGAAGCAGAAGATGACGCTCCTCGACGGCACGGAGCTGTCGCCGGCCCTCGGCATCGGCGCGTTCGCCGAGAAGACCCTGGTCGCCGCCGGTCAGTGCACCAAGGTCGACCCGGAGGTCTCCCCGGCCGTCGCCGGGCTGCTCGGCTGCGGCGTGATGGCGGGCATCGGCGCCGCCATCAACACCGGACAGGTCGGCCGCGGCGACTCGGTCGCCGTGATCGGCTGCGGCGGTGTCGGTGACGCGGCGATCGCCGGGGCCCGGCTGGCCGGCGCGGCGAAGATCATCGCCGTGGACATCGACGACCGCAAGCTGGAGACGGCGAAGACGATGGGCGCCACGCACACCGTCAACTCCCGTTCCACCGACCCGGTCGAGGCGATCCGCTCCCTGACCGGCGGCAACGGCGCGGACGTGGTCATCGAGGCGGTCGGCCGTCCGGAGACGTACAAGCAGGCCTTCTACGCCCGCGACCTCGCCGGCACCGTCGTCCTGGTCGGCGTCCCCACCCCGGAGATGCAGTTGGAGCTGCCGCTCATCGACGTCTTCGGCCGCGGCGGTTCGCTCAAGTCCTCCTGGTACGGCGACTGCCTGCCCTCGCGCGACTTCCCGATGCTGATCGACCTGCACCAGCAGGGGCGGATCGACCTCGGCGCGTTCGTCACCGAGACCATCGGACTCGGCGACGTCGAGCAGGCCTTCGCCCGGATGCACGACGGCGACGTGCTGCGCTCGGTGGTGGTCCTCTGATGGCCGCCCGCATCGACCACCTCGTCACCTCCGGCACCTTCGCCCTCGACGGCGGCGAGTGGGACGTCGACAACAACGTCTGGATCGTCGGCGACGACACCGAGGCGATCGTCATCGACGCCGCCCATGACGCCGCCGCCATCGAGGACGCGCTGAACGGCCGTACGCTGCGTGCCATCGTCTGCACGCACGCGCACAACGACCACATCGACGCGGCCCCGGCCCTCGCCGACGCCACCGGTGCGCCGATCCTGCTGCACCCCGACGACCTGCCGCTGTGGAAGCAGACCCACCCGGACCGCCTCCCGGACGGCGAACTGGCCGACGGCCAGGAGCTGGAGATCGCCGGAACGACGCTCAAGGTCCTGCACACCCCCGGCCACGCCCCGGGCGCCGTCTGCCTGTACGCCCCCGAGTCGGCCACCGTCTTCACCGGGGACACGCTCTTCCAGGGCGGGCCCGGCGCCACCGGACGGTCCTTCTCCCACTTCCCGACCATCGTCGCGTCGATCAGGGACCGGCTGCTCGCGCTCCCGCCGGAGACCACCGTCCGTACCGGACACGGCGATTCCACCACCATCGGCGCGGAGGCCCCGCACCTGGACGAGTGGATCGCCCGCGGTCACTGATGACCGCCGACGTTCACCGGTCCGGCCACGCGGACAGCCGCAGCCCGCTCTTGAAGCGGCGCGGACCGCCCGTGACCGGATCGGTGAACTCCAGTACCCGGGCGAGGAGTTGGAGCGGGTGGGAGAAGTCGTCCGGAGCTCCTTCCGCCTCGACCACCGGATAGACCGGGTCGTGGACGAGCGGCAGCCCCAGGCCGTTCATATGGACCCGCAGCTGATGGGTCCGCCCGGTGGCGGGCAGCAACCGGTAGCGGCCGAGCCCTTCCCGGTGCTCCAGCAGCTCGATCCGGCTCTCGCTGTTCGGCTCGCCCGGCTCCTCACGGGCGGCGATGACCCCGCGTTCCTTCACGATCCGGCTGCGCACGGTCCGCGGCAGGACCAGCGCGGGATCGTACGGCGCCACCGCCTCGTACTCCTTGCGCACCAGGCGGTCCCGGAACATCGTCTGGTACGCGCCCCGCTCCCCGGGCCGTACGACGAACAGGACGAGGCCCGCGGTGAGCCGGTCCAGCCGGTGCGCCGGCTGCAACTGAGGCAGATCCAGCTCGCGGCGCAGCCGGGCCACCGCGGTCTCGGTGATGTGCCGGCCGCGCGGCGTCGTCGCCAGGAAGTGCGGCTTGTCGGCGACGACGAGATGCTCGTCGCGGTGGACCACACCGACCGGGAACGGCACCGGGTCCTCCGGCGCGAAATCCCGGTGGAACCAGAGGTACCGGCCCGCGGCGTACGGCTCGTCGGCGGACACCGGGCCCTGTACGGAGACGAACCGGCCCTCGGCGAACATGGCGTCCACCCGCCGCGCCCCGATCGCGCCCGCGAACCGCGCCAGCAGATGGTCACGTACCGTCGGCCACGCCCCGTCCGGATCCTCGGGGAGCCGCAGCCGGACCGGATCGATCCCGTCCCGCTGCGGCAGCGGCGCCGACGGGGGCTTCGCACGCCCCCTCATCGGGGAACGCCGACCACTGCGGCGGTGCTCATGGTGCCGGCTCCTCGCTCTGTCGCCCGGGGTGTCCGCAAAAGTATCGCCGGTCGCCGGCCGGGCGCCGTCAGGAGCCCGGCAGCGTCACCTTCTCCGGACCGCAGCCGATGCGCTCGGCCTCGGCGGCGACATAGCCGGGCAGCAGCTCACGGGCGAGACCGGCGACCGAGTGCTCCGTGTGGTCCAGCTGCTCCACCACGAAGACCACCGGACCGGTCTGGCAGCTCGCCCGGTAGACGGCCCGGGTCCCGTCGATGGAGCCGGAGCCCTTGGAACCCTTGACGGACAGACCGGTCCTGAGCGTGCCCGAGGAGAAGATCTCGGACAGCGCCGCGTCGGTGACCGTCGTCAGCCGCACGGCGGGGTTGTAGGAGCCGCCGGCCTCGCAGACCCGGGCGGGCCCGCCGTCGCCACCGACGCGCGTGCGGGTCAGATCCTTGCGGTGCGCCTCGGGAAGCGTGAAGCCCTTGGTGCCGCAGAAGGCATCGGCCTCCGTCTCCTTCCGCTCCATCGGGGCGGGCAGGGTGCGCGGTGTCCGGTACGTACCGGAGCAGCCGAAGTCGCGGATGACCCCGTTGGTGGCCTCCACCACCGCACGGGTCAGCGCCGCGCGGTCCTCCCGCTCGTAGTCCGACGCGAGGTCGAGTCCGGTCGGCCCCATGGCGATGTCCACCACGGTGGGGCCGGTGAACTCGTCCCGCCCGGTGCAGCTCTGCGGCAGCGCCAGCCAGGCGCGCGACGACGAGGTCAGCCCCGGCAGCCCGTCGCCGAGCGAGATCATGTCGGCCGCGAGGAACTCCGCGGGCCAGTCGCGCCCGTCCGTGCCCCGCAGACCGTCCAGCTGGTGCACCCGCAGGGTCACCTGGCGGCGGGCCCTGTCGTCCTTGTAACTGGTGATGCGGCACTGCCCGTACGAGTCGCCCTGGCCGACCGGATCCGCCTGGAGGGTCTGCTCCTCGACCTCGGTCCTGCGGTCACCGAAGAGGTCCGACATGGTCGAGTCGCCGAGCGAGTCCCAGCAGGGGGCGGGGCCCACCAGCGGCAGCGTGTCCGTGCGCCAGGCCACCGCACCGGCGCCGAGCAGCGCACCGACCAGCCCGGCGGCGGTGACGGCACGGGCGGTTCGGCTGCGCAGCAGGCGGCGCAGCACCGGAACGCGCGCGGGGGCGGGCTCCGGCTGCGCGGACGGGTCCTGCTCGGGTCCGTGCTCCTGCGTCCGGTCCTCGGGCCCGTGCTCCTGCGTTCGCTTCCCGGGCTCGTGCTTCTGTGTCCCGTCCTCGGGATCCGTCGTGTTCTCGCCGTCCACTGCCGCTGCCCCGTTCTCTCCGGCGTCCTCGTCGCTCATGCGCCCTCACCGGTCCCGCAACCGATGCGCCTGCTCACGGACTCGGTGAAGTGCGTGAACACCTTTCGGTCGTCCGGCCGGCCCGCACCCTTCAGCCCGGATCCGAGGTTCGCGTAGAACACCGTCCGCCGCCCGTCGCACTCGGTGCGCACAAGCCCGTTGCCGACGCCCTCGGGAAGGCCCTCGAACAGCGTGACCAGGCGCGGTTCGGCCGCCATCACGTACTGCGCCGCCGGCTCGTCGGGCAGCCCCCGCGCGCGCCACACCACCGAACACGTCTGGAGCCGTTCGTCGACCACACCCACCTGCTGCCGGTAGCCGTAGCCCCGGCCGAGGTCGAGCGTCACACCGGGTATCCGGCACAGCGGACTCCGGGCACTCTCCGCGTCCCCGGGGACCGTAACGAAGGGCGAGGTCGTACGCAGTGGCTTCTCCGGAGCGCAACCGGCCTTTCGCATACCGGTGTTCGCCGCGTCCAGCAGCATCCGGGTGACCGCGGACCGGGTTCCGATCGTGAACGGCATGGTGACCTTGCCCAGATGGCCGTCACCGGTGCTCCCGCTCCGGATCGTCACCGCGGACGGCCTGCCGTCCACATCGCAGGCCTCGGGCAGGACCAGCATGGCCCGGTCCCCGGCGACCAGTCCGTCGAGACCGTCGGGCAGCCGTGCCCCCGAGCCGTCGAAGTACCGGGCGATCCAGGCGCGGTGGTCCTCGGCCCTGGCGGGGACCGGACCGTACTCGACGGTGACCTGCTCCTTGAAGGAGAGCGGCTCGGCCGAGTCGTCGTCCGGGACCGTCGAGGTCACCGTGACCGTGCAACTGGCGTGGTGACGGCCGGCCGAGGGCGGCGCGGACTCGGTCGCGCTCCGCTCGGAGCCGGACTTGGCGAGCCCGTCGTCACCCAGGAAGGCCGCACCGCTGTTCTGCTCCCACGCCCCCCAGCAGTAGCTGTCCCGGAACGGCCGACTGTCCGTCGCCCACAGT
This sequence comes from Streptomyces sp. NPDC058240, assembly GCF_042882135.1. NCBI lineage: Bacteria > Bacillati > Actinomycetota > Actinomycetes > Kitasatosporales > Streptomycetaceae > Streptomyces > Streptomyces sp. NPDC058240. The sequence continues at coordinate 299,908 of NZ_JBHVWT010000004.1, read as the reverse complement.
CCGATGCCGGAGACGAGCGCCGCCCCGGCGACCGCCCCGGCCAGTATCGCCCCGCGCCGTCCGCGCCTGCCGCCCATCACATGCCCCCCGCGAAGAACCAAGATCGCGCAAAGCCCCGATGGTACGTCGTCGTTCCCGGAGCGCGGATCGGGCCCCCTGCGCCGGTCAGCCCAGCGGCGTGAAGACGAAGGAGAGCTCCGCGGCCCGTGCGTCGAGCCGGTACTCCGGCAGCACGCCCGGCCCGCACGACTGCGAACCGAGGCCCTGCACCGCGTGATCCAGATTGACCCAGACGGTCTCGCCGGCCCGCAGCCCCGGCCGGTGCTCCGCCGCGTCCAACTGCTCGCTCGTCCACCGCCGCGCGGTGAACCAGATCGGCGCACCCCCCTCGGCCCGCACCCCCGCACCGCTGCCGTCCGTCAGCTTCGCCCACCGGAGGTCGGCCCGCGCACCGTTCTCCTGGGGCCGCACGTACGGCGTCTGCATCGCGTCCTCGACCACGACGCTGCGGAATCCCACCCGCAGCCCGATCCGTTCCCCGGACGTCACCAGCTCCCCGTCGTAGAGCCGGGGCGTCTCGGCCGTCCACGGCTCGACCGCGACGGTCACCGCCTCGCCCGTCGCGACATCGACACCCAGCTCGGGCACCAGGACCCGCCCCTCGGCCCCCTCGCACTCCACCCGCAGGGTCCCGGACCCGCCGCGATGGTCGTACCCGGCGTGCACGAAGAAGTCCCGGGGCGCACCCCGCGGCCGCTCCAGCAGGGTCACGTCCCGGAAGATCCCGGGCAGCCACCACTGGTCCTGGTCCTCCAGATAACTCCCCGAGGACCACTGGTGCACCCGCACGGCCAGCACATTGCCCTCGGCCCGCAGCAGCCCGCCGACGGCGAACTCGTGCGGCAGCCGTGACCCCTTGAAGGCGCCCAGCTCCCGGCCGTTGAGCCAGACCCGGGCACAGGACTCCACCCCGTCGAACCGCAGCACCACGTCCCCGTCCCCGGCCCATCCGGCGGGCAGGTCGAAGGTCCGCAGATGGTTCCCGGTCGGATTCGCGGCCGGCACCCTCGGCGGATCGACGGGGAAGGGGTACACCACGTTCGTGTAGGCGGGAGCCCCGCCGGCGCCCTGGAGCACCCAGTGCCCGGGAACCTCGACCGTCGCCCACCCCGAGGCGTCGAACCCGGGGCGCGCGAACGACTCGTCCCTGGTGGCGGCGCCCGGTGAGAGCCGGAAGAGCCACTTCCCGTTCAGCGGCATCCGCCCGGCGTCCGACCCCGCGTACCAGGCTCGCGGCTCCAGCCCGCCCGATCCGGGACCCATGTCCTCGTACCAGGTCAGGGCGGGCGTGCGGGTGCGGTTCATGGGACTCCTCGCTCGGCAAAGCCCTCCGTGCTGCTGGAGCCTCGGACGCTAGCGAGGGATGAACCGATTCAACAAGGGTGCCCGGCCGCACGGCCGCTCCGCACGGGCCGCAACGCAAAGTGCCGATCAGGATTTCTCCTGATCGGCACTTGCTCTGTGTCCGAGGGGGGACTTGAACCCCCACGCCCGATAAAGGGCACTAGCACCTCAAGCTAGCGCGTCTGCCATTCCGCCACCCGGACTAGGTGTCTGTCTCGCGGGCTCCGGCCCGTTCCGACGTGGAAAACAATAGCAAACATTCGGGGGTGCTCGATCACGCCCAGGACTGTGTGAAGGGCGCATGACGAGGGGTGGGTGCCCTTGGGTGTGCGGGCCCGGCGCGGGAGGATGAGGGGGAGCACCACAGCGACAGTGGAAGGAAGCAGCGTGAGCGAGACCAACACGGCTTGGACCGGCTCCGGCGAGGACGAGGTCGTGGACCTCTGTCGTGAGCTGATCCGGATCGACACCAGCAACTACGGGGACCATTCGGGACCGGGGGAGCGGGGCGCGGCCGAGTACGTCGCGGAGAAGCTCGCCGAGGTCGGGCTGGAGCCGCAGATCTTCGAGTCCCACAAGGGTCGTGCCTCGACCGTGGCGCGGATCGAGGGCGAGGACCCGTCCAGGCCCGCGCTGCTGATCCACGGCCACACCGACGTGGTTCCGGCCAATGCCCACGACTGGACGCACCACCCGTTCTCGGGCGAGGTCGCGGACGGCTGCGTGTGGGGCCGCGGCGCGGTCGACATGAAGGACATGGACGCGATGACCCTCGCGGTCGTCCGCGACCGGATGCGCAGCGGCCGCAAGCCCCCGCGCGACATCGTGCTGGCCTTCCTCGCGGACGAGGAGGCGGGCGGTACATACGGCGCGCGGTACCTCGTGGACAAGCACCCCGGCCTCTTCGAGGGGGTCACCGAGGCGATCGGCGAGGTCGGCGGCTTCTCCTTCACGGTGAACGAGAAGCTGCGGCTCTACCTCGTCGAGACGGCCCAGAAGGGCATGCACTGGATGCGGCTCACCGTGGACGGCACCGCCGGCCACGGCTCGATGACCAACGACGACAACGCGATCACCGAGCTCTGCGAGGCGGTCGGCCGGCTCGGGCGGCACAAGTGGCCGGTCCGGGTGACCAAGACCGTACGGTCCTTCCTGGACGAGCTGTCGGACGCGCTGGGCACCCCGCTCGACCCGGAGGACATGGATGCCACGCTCGCCAAGCTGGGCGGCATCGCCAAGATGGTCGGCGCCACGCTCCGCAACTCCGCCGCGCCCACCATGCTCGGCGCCGGTTACAAGGTGAACGTCATTCCCGGCCAGGCCATCGCCCATGTCGACGGCCGTTTCCTGCCCGGCTTCGAGGACGAGTTCCTGGCCGATCTGGACCGGATCCTCGGCCCGCGCGTGAAGCGCGAGGACGTGCACGGCGACAAGGCGCTGGAGACCAGCTTCGACGGCTCGCTCGTCGACGCCATGCAGATCGCCCTGAAGGCGGAGGACCCGATCGCCCGTGCCGTGCCCTACATGCTCTCCGGCGGCACCGACGCCAAGTCCTTCGACGACCTGGGCATCCGCTGCTTCGGATTCGCCCCGCTGAAGCTGCCGCCGGAGCTCGACTTCGCGGGCATGTTCCACGGCGTGGACGAGCGTGTACCGGTGGACGGTCTGAAGTTCGGCGTGCGGGTGCTCGACCGTTTCATTGACAACTCCTGACTCATTGCCGGATTTCCGTCGACTTTCCGCACCAACAATCGCCAGCGTGTTCGTATTTGACCGGAACGAGTGAAAGGAGTCATACGCTCGTAGCTCGATTACTTCTTCCTCGTTACAAGTGATGCGGTCCGCGGCTGGGACCGCATTGCCAACTAGGAGGAATAATGATCAAGAAGGTCGTCGCTGCTGCGGCTGTCACTGGTGGTCTGGTGCTCGCGGGTGCGGGCATGGCCGTCGCGGACTCCGGTGCCCAGGGCGCCGCTGTCGGCAGCCCCGGCGTGATCTCGGGCAACACCATTCAGGCGCCCGTGCACGTTCCGGTGAACGTGTGCGGTAACGCGATCTCCGCGATCGGGCTGCTGAACCCCACCTTCGGCAACACCTGCGGCAACGCCTGACGTTTTGCGTCAACCCGTAAGGGTTTGAACCCGGTCGGCCCCGGAGTGCACGCCATGCACTCCGGGGCTGCTGGGTAATCCGCCCCCGCACGGTCAAGTCCGGGGGTTTTCCGGAAGGTAGAAGGCAGGAAACAACCTATGCGACAGGTCACGCGTAAAGGCCTGATCACCATGGCGGCAGCGGGCGGCGTGCTCGCGCTGAGTGGCGGCAACGCGCACGCGGACGTGGGAGCGTCCGGCGAGGCGACGAATTCCCCGGGGGTGCTGTCAGGGAATTCGGTACAGATCCCGGTCCACGTACCGGTCAACGTGTGCGGCAACTCCGTGGACGTCGTGGCGCTGCTCAACCCGGCATTCGGAAACACCTGCGGAAACGGTTCGCAGGACGACTCCCAGGGCAAACACGCCTCCGGCAGTCACGTCTCCGGCGACCTGACCCAGGCGAGTCGGCCCGGTGCGGGCAAGCACCGGGCCCCGATCGGCGGTGGGGCGACGGCCCAGGGCGTCGCGACGGGCTCGCCGGGGTTGCTGTCCGGCAACAGCATCCAGGCGCCCATCGACATCCCCGTGAACGTCTGCGGGAACAGCGTCACCATCGGCGGTCTGCTCAACCCCACCTTCGGCAACGACTGCGGGAACAGCACGGACGTCGTCACGCCGCCACCGGTCACCCCGGTCACCCCGGTCACCGAGCACAAGCCCCCGGCGCCGGAGAAGCCGGCCGTGCCCAACGTGTCCGAGGAGCAGAACGTCCCGCAGCTCGCCCACACCGGAGCGGGCGGGCTCGACCTGCTGATCCCGGCGAGCGCGGGCCTGCTGCTGGCGGGTGCGGGCACGGTGTTCTACCGCCGCGCCCGGATGTCCGCCTAGCGGACCGGGTCGGCGACGCAAGCACGACGAAGGGGGCGGGTCCCGCGACTGCGGGGTCCGCCCCGTCTCACCAGGTGGCTCGGAGCTGGCGGATGATCCGTCGGCGCAGGCGCACCCTGCGGCTGCCGTCGCGGCGCAGCGTCAGCCGGTCCAACTCCCAGTGACCGTACTCGGCATGGTCGGTCAGCAGGCGGGCCGTCTCCTTCCGGGACACCCCGCGCGGTACGTACACATCGACAAATTCGTATTCCGGCATCGCATCTATTGTGCGGGCAGAGCCCGTGTACGGATAGCGTCTGCACTATGTCTGATGCTGCGCAGCCCACCGCTGCCGAGGTACGCGCCGCCGCCGAGGCGGTCAAAGCCGCGCTCGACCACCACCTCGAGGCGGTCGAACGCCGGACCGGGGACGACGACGTGGCCGTCTATGACGCGTTCAACGCACTGGCCGCTGCCGCCGAGTTCTACGACGAACTGCTCTACGACCGGTACGACGAAGTCACCCCTTTCGAGATCCCGGGTGCGGAGGATTCGCTGCCGCCGTACACCGGCCCCGAGGAGCCGAACGCACTCAGTCTGCTGATCCGGCGCGACTACGCGGTGGTGGAGCCGCCGAGGCTGCTCGCACAGGCCCAGCGGATCGCCGACCTCGATCAGGGCGAACGCGGCGGAAGCGCCGCGGTCGTCGGCTCCAGCGTCCACGCGGCGCTCGGAGTGCTCTTCGGGGAGTACGAACCCGACGAGATCGCTTCCCGGCACACGGAGTTCGGCCTGGAGGAGGGCGACTCCACGCTCTGGGTCACGGCCGCCGAGGAGCTCCCCGAGGCGGGGGAGTGGCTCGGCGCGCCCTTCGACGACGCCGATCCGCAGCTGGTGGTCTGCCGCTTCGACGTCAGCGCCGTCTTCGACGAGGACGAACCGGACGAGGAACCGGCCCGCCTCGACCCCGTCTGACCCGTGCCGCCCGGCGGCGGACGACTCCTGATCCGCCGGCCGGACGGGCTCGACACCGAGCCCGTCCGGTGCGGGCGTCCCCGGTGGGACCCGGTCAGCGGGCCGGGGTCTCCAGCAGGGTGCGCAGCCGCGTCGTGCGGTCCTGGGCCGGGGACTGGGCGACCGCGCGCGGGAGCGCCTGGTCCACCCCGTGCACCACGGACAGATGCCGCTCCCCGCGGCTGAAGGCGGTGTACACCCAGGAGCGGCTCAGCCCCTGGACTGCGTCGCCCGGCAGCACGACGACCACTGCGGGCCACTGCATCCCGGCCGCCTGGTGGGCGCTGAGGGCCCAGCCATGGCGCACGGAGGATTCCACCCGCTCCTGGGCCACGACGACCTCCGTGCCCGCGCAGTCCAGACGCAGGCCCTCGGCGTCGGCCGAGACGACCACCGCGGGCACGACCCTGCCGGGCGCCGGGACGTGGACGACGCGGTCGCCCGGGTCGAAGCCGCCGAACCGCCCCGGTCCGGGGTTGAGCCGCTGCTTCAGCGCCGCGTTCAGTGCCCGGGTGCCCGCCGAGCCGCCGTGGCCGACGGTGATCACCTGGGTGTCGGACGACGGTACGCCGATGGCGCGCGGCACCGAGTCGACCACCAGTTGCACGGTGCGGTGCACCGCCTCGCCCGCATCGCGTACGGGGACGATCACCACTTCCTTGCCGGGCGCCTCGACCTGGTTGAGCTCGCCGATGCCGATGCCGGAGACCAGCTCGCCGATCGGTCCCGGATCCGGTGTGCGGGAGACGATCTGCGGGCAGGCGCGGGCCGCGAGCACATCCACGAACACCCTTCCCGCACCGGCCGAACCCAGCACACCCGGATCACCGCTGAGCACCAGGCGGGTGCCGTCGGCCAGGGACTCGACCAGGATCGCGGCGGTCTCGACGTCCAGTTGCGGGGCGTCCAGCACGACGAGCAGGTCGACGGCGATCGCCCCCTCCTCGTCCCGCCCCGGGCCCTGCTCGCCCGAGAGCAGACCGGCGAGGGTGACGGCCGTCTCCGGATCGCCGGTCGCCTCGGCCAGCCGTCGCCTGCCGTCGGCGCTGTGCGTGGTGCCCAGGGCGCGCAGCCCGAGGCCGCGGGCCGCGGTGATCACGGCGGCGGGCTCGGCCCTGGCGGCCTCGCCCCCGGTGTGCGCCACGAGGCCGTGGGCCGCGACCGCGCGGATCAGCTCGGCTGCCGACGGGGAGCCCGCGGCCGAGGCCGCCTCCGCCCAGTCGGCGTCCTTCTCGCAGGCGTTGACCAGCCGGGCCAGGCCGTCGGCGAGGCTCTCCTCGGCGAGTGCGTAGCGGTCGAGGCCGAGCAGCACCTGCACCGGTTCCTGCCCGGCGTCCGGGCCGGCCTCCTCGCCGGGTTCCGCGGGAGCTTCGGACTCCTGGTCGTCCTGGTCCCCCGGGCCGTCCTGGAAGACCAGGACGACTCCCTCGGCGACGGCGTGCTGCACGGCCGCGTCGGGGTCGGCCACCGAACGCTCGGCGAGCGCGGCCCGTACCTCCGAGGCGTCCAGCGCCGTGTGGCCGCGGAGCGCGGCCCGTTCCAGCAGCCAGCCCACCAGGGCGGCGGTCCGCCGCTCGTCGTCCGGGCCGCACTCGGCGCCGAGCAGGGCCCGTGCGAATCCGTCCGCCTGCTCGGGCCCGACCCCCGGCACGGTCAGCAGCTGCCAGGGGTCGGCGCGCAGGGCGTCGGCCGCCTGCGCCCCGAGGGTCTCGGCCGCCGGTCCCGCCAGCGCCGCCGGAGCCCCGCCCTCGGCCAGTACGGCGGCGGTCGCGGCCACGGCCTCCGGCGGGGCGCCCCGCGGCGCCCGTGCCGGTTCGGGGACGCGCGGGCGGGCCGGGGCGGGCGCGGGTGCGGTCCGGCGGGGGGCGGCGGGTGCGGGCGAGTCGAAGAACGAGGTGGCGGGCTGCTTGCCGCTCTCCACCGCGCGCACGGCCGCCAGCAGGTCGGCCGCCTTGCCGCTCAGCTTCGCCCCGGCGGCGATGGGGCCTTCCTTCTCGGCCTTGCGCTTCTCGATCCGCTCCTGGAGCTCACGCTGGGCGGCGAGCTCGGCCTCGGCCTCGGAGAGCGGTGCGGGGGCGGCGTCCGCCCCGTCCCCGGCGTCCGCCCCGTCCCCGTCCCCGGCCTCGGCCCCGTCCCCGGTGTCGTCCCCGTCCCCGGTGTCGTCGGCGGTGTCCGTTCCGCCGTCCGTCGTGTTGTCCCGGTCGTCCGTCTCCGCTCCGTCCCCGGCGTCGTCGGCCGTCGGTGATCCCTCGTCCGCGGCGTGCCCCTCGTCCCTGGCGGACGGGGCGGGCACGGCGGCGGAGGGGGTCGCGACGACGCCGTCGTCGTCGGCCGGGGAGCCGGGGGTTTCCCCCCGGGGAAGCGCAGTCACAGCGTGCTCCAGTCCTGGTCGGGATAGCGGTGCACGGGCGCCGACACATCGTCGAGCGCCTGGCAGATCTCGTCAGGAAGACTAAGCGCCTCCACTGACAATGCCTCCGTGAGCTGCTGCGCGTTGCGCGCGCCGACGATCGGGGCCACCACTCCGGGCCGGTCCCGGACCCAGGCGAGAGCCACCTGGAGCGGCGTCGTGGCCAGGCCGTCCGCCGCCGTCGCCACCGCGTCCACCACGCGGCTGGCCGGCTCGTCGAGATACGGCTCGACGAACGGAGCCAGCAGCTCCGAGGCGCCACGAGAGTCCGCCGGAGTGCCCGACCGGTACTTCCCGGTGAGGACCCCACGGCCCAGCGGGGAGGAGGGCAGCAGCCCGACGCCGAGATCGAGGGCGGCGGGCAGCACCTCGCGTTCCACGCCCCGCTGCAACAGCGAGTACTCCATCTGCGTGCTCGCCAGCCGGGTGCGCACCCCGGGCGAGGCGAGCTGCCAGGTCGCCGCCTTGGCCAGCTGCCAGCCGCAGAAGTTCGACACCCCCGCGTAGCGGGCGCGCCCGCTGGACACCGCCATGTCCAGCGCCTGAAGGGTCTCGTCCAGCGGGGTCACCGAGTCGAAGGCGTGGATCTGCCACAGATCCACGTGGTCCGTGCCGAGCCGTTCCAGGGAGGCGTCCAGCGCGGCCAGCAGATGCCCGCGCGAGCCGTCGAACCGGCGGTACGGATCGGCCACGCTGCCGGCCTTCGTCGCGATGACCAGATCGCGCCGTGGCACCAGGCCGTCGACGAGCTGCCCGAGCAGATATTCGGCCTCCCCGCCGCCGTACACATCGGCCGTGTCGACCAGCGTGCCGCCCGCTTCCCAGAAGGCTTTCAGCTGTTCGGCAGCGTCGTGATCATCGGTGTCCCGGCCCCAGGTGAGGGTGCCGAGCCCGATCCGGGACACTTGAAGGCCGGTGCGGCCGAGATGCCTCTGCTCCATGGGGGCTGAGATTACTGGCCAGAACCCCACTCGGCGGAAGCCTGTGGACAACCCGGCGTCAAGTCGCCCCTGCCAGATCCCGTCGGCGCGCGCTAGAGTCCGAAGCTCAGGGACGTTACTGATCGGTAAGGGGAGCGGTTATGCGGCTCGGCATCAATCTCGGTTACTGGGGCGCGGGAATGGACGGCGACAATCTCGCCGTCGCCCAGGAGGCCGACCGGCTCGGATACGACGTCTGCTGGGTGGCCGAGGCGTACGGCTCCGACGCGCCGACCGTGCTCTCCTGGGTCGCCGCCCGGACCGAGTCCATCGACGTCGGCTCCGCGATCATGCAGATCCCGGCCCGCCAGCCCGCCATGACGGCGATGACCGCCGCCACCCTCGACTCGCTCTCCGGTGGCCGGTTCCGGCTCGGCCTCGGCGTGTCGGGACCGCAGGTCTCCGAGGGCTGGTACGGCGTCAAGTTCGACAAGCCGCTGGCCCGCACCCGGGAGTACGTCGAGATCGTCCGCAAGGCGATGTCCCGCGAGCGGCTCTCGTACGAGGGGCAGCACTGGACGCTGCCGCTGCCGGACGGTCCGGGCAAGCCCATCAAGCTGACCGTCCACCCGCAGCGCGAGCACATCCCGCTCTACATCGCCGCGATCGGCCCGAAGAACCTGGAGCAGACCGGCGAGATCGCGGACGGCGCGCTGCTGATCTTCCCCTCCGCCGAGCACCTGGAGGACACCGCGATGACGTACCTGCGGGCGGGCCGTGAGAAGGCCGGCCTGACGATGGAGGGCTTCGACGTCTGTCCGACCCTGCCGCTCGCCGTCGGCGACGACGTCAACGGCCTCGCGGACGTGTTCCGTCCGTACACCGCCCTGTACGTGGGCGGCATGGGCAGCCGCAAGCAGAACTTCTACAACCAGCTCGCGCAGCGCATGGGCTACGAGAAGGAAGCCGCCGAGATCCAGGACAAGTACCTGTCCGGCGACAAGAGCGGCGCCGCCGCCGCGGTGCCGCACCAGCTGATCGATCAGACCGCGCTGCTCGGCCCGGTCGAGCGGATCGCCGAGCGGATGCAGGCCTACGCCGCCGCGGGTGTCACGACGCTGACCCTGGCCCCGGCCGGGTTCACGCTCGAAGAGCGGCTCACGGCCCTGCGGGCCGGCACGGACGCGCTGGAGCGCTCCGGGCTCGCGTAGCAGGTTCGCTGCTCCGGGAGCAGCACTACGGCCGTGGTGGGGGCTCGGGGCCTCCCCGCCACGGCCGTTATGCATATCAACGCGCGCACGGCCGGGCGGTTACGGCGGCACGCGCCCCATCCGGCGTAGCCGGGGCCCGTTCCTGTTGCCCGGATGGGTGTGCCGCACTTGACTGTCGCTCGGCGGACGCGCACGGAGGTGGCAGTGATGCTCTCGGCAAGGAACCTGTTCCTGGAGATCCTCGACGACGACGAGTCGTTCCGGCTGTTCTGTTCCATCGCGGCCGGCGGGGAGGCCCAGGGCGGCTGGGAGAACGGCCGCATCGCGGCCCTGGTGCCCGAGAGCCAGCGCGCACTGGCGCCCAAGATCGCACGGCACGGCGCCGACGAGGACAAGCACGGCAGGATCTTCGACGCGCTGCTGCGCAAGCGCGGGCTCCGGCCGGCGGAGATCCCGCACGAGACCGACTACACGATGCTGCTGGAGAAGCACGGCATCGGCCTCGCCCATGAGCAGCTGCGGGGCGAGGAACGGCTCTCCGAGCGCGACATCATCACCTACCTCGCCCACAGCCGGGTCACCGAGCAGCGCGCCTCCGAGCAGATGGCCCTGCTGCGCAAGCACTTCGCCGACCACCCCGACCTCGGCCGCGCCGTGAAAATGATCTCGAACGACGAGGACAACCACCTGGCGTACTGCCACGAGGAACTGCTCCGCTTCGCCCGCGCCGGACACGGCCGCACCATCCAGCGCACCCTGCGCGAGTGCGCGCTCGCCGAGATCCGGGTCTACCGCGACGTCAGCCTCGCTGTGATGGACCACATGGGCCGCATCCTGGGCTGGCCCCGGGCCAGATCGGCGGTGCTGGCCGCCGGGATCCACGGCGTCTACGCGTACGAACGGCTGGTGGGATGGCGGCGCATGGTGAGCCTGGCGCAGCCCGAGCGGCGCGACGCGCTGGGCGGTCCCGCGGTGCCGGAGCCCGGGTCCGCCTGAGAGCCTGTCGGGTGACCTTCGATCAGAGGTCACCCGACAGGCTCTGAACCGGGCGGGGCGCCGGCCCGTCCGTCAGAGCCAGCCGCGGCGCTTGAACTGCCGGTACAGCGCGAAGACCACGACGGCCATCAGCGCGATCACCACCGGATAGGACCACAACCAGCGGAGCTCCGGCATGTGATCGAAGTTCATGCCGTAGATCCCCGCCACCATGGTCGGCACGGCGGCCATCGCCGCCCAGGCCGAGATCTTGCGCATGTCGTCGTTCTGCCGCACGCCCACCTGGGCCAGATGGGCCGAGAGGATGTCGGAGAGCAGCCGGTCCAGCCCCTCCACGTACTCGTTGGCGCGCGTCAGATGGTCGCTGACGTCGCGGAAGAACGGCTGCGAGTGTTCGTGGACGAACGGTACGTCCGCGCCCGCCAGCCGGGCCATGGGGGCGCTCAGCGGACCGGTGGCCCGGCGGAACTCCAGGATCTGCCGCTTGAAGGTGTAGATGCGGGCCGCGGTGCTCTTGGTGTCGCCGACGCCGGTCGGCGCGAACACCTCGGTCTCCAGCTCCTCCAGGTCGACCTGGAGCTCGCCCGCCACCTCGATGTAGTGGTCGACGACGGCGTCGCTGATCGCGTACAGCACCGCCGTCGGCCCGTGCTTGAGCACCTCCGGCTCGGCCTCCAGCCGGCGGCGTACCGCGGCGAGCGGCGCGCCCTCCCCGTGCCGGACCGTCACGACGAACGAATCGCCTATGAAGGCCATCAGCTCATCGGTGGTGACCGTGTCGCTGGTGGGCTCGTACACCACCGGTTTGATGACGGCGAAGAGCGAGTCGTCGTACACCTCCAGCTTGGGCCGCTGGTGCGCGCTCAGGGCGTCCTCCACCGCCAGCGGATGCAGCCCGAACTCGCTCCTGACGAGCGCGAACTCCTTCTCCGTCGGCTCGTGCAGCCCGATCCAGAGGAACGCGTCCCCGGTGGCCCGTGCCTCGTCGAGGGCGTCGGAGAAGTCGGCGGGGCCGTCGGTGCGGCGCCCGTCCCGGTAGATGGCACAGTCCACGATCACGGCGCGCATTCTTCCCTGCCGCGCTCCCCGGCGCACCTCACCCTCGTCGGCGGCCTACGCTGGCCCGTATGCCCACCCTGATCCTCGTACGCCATGGACGCTCCACCGCCAACACGGCCGGGGTGCTCGCGGGCCGCACCCCCGGTGTCGCGCTCGACGAGCGCGGTGCCGAACAGGCCGCGGCACTGCCCGGACGGCTCGCCGGGCTGCCCCTGGCCGCAGCCGTCAGCAGCCCGCTCCAGCGCTGCCGGGAGACCCTGCGGCCGCTCCTCGCCGCCCGGCCGGAGCTGGAACTGCACACCGAGGAGCGGATCAGCGAGTGCGACTACGGTGACTGGTCGGGGCGCAAACTCGCGGAGCTCGCCGACGAACCGCTGATGGGCGTCGTGCAGCAGCATCCGTCCGCCGCGGCGTTCCCCGGCGGCGAGTCGATGCGCGGCATGCAGGCGCGCGCCGTCGACGCGGTACGGGACTGGAACGACCGCGTCGAGGCCGGGCACGGCGACGACGCCGTCTACGTGATGTGCTCGCACGGCGACATCATCAAGGCCCTCGTCGCCGACGCGCTCGGCATGCATCTCGACCTCTTCCAGCGGATCCACGCCGACCCCTGTTCGGTCACCGCGATCCGCTACACCCGGCTGCGGCCCTTCCTGCTGCGGCTCGGCGACACCGGGGACCTCGCGTCGCTGGCACCGCGCGAGCACCCCGGCGGGGCCGACCCGGGCGCGCGCCCGGCGGCGGACGCGGACGCGGCTGTCGGGGGCGGCGCTGGGGCGCCGTGATCGCTTCGCGCAGTAGGGTGGACGCTCCGTAGGCGCCTTGCCCCGGGGGAACCTCCCGCGGCCCCGGCCGCCCCTCATCCACCGTCGATCTCAAGGGAGACAGGACGTGTCCCGTCAGGTGTTCCTCTACGACCCCCCGGACCGTTTCGTGGCCGGTACGGTCGGATTGCCTGGACGCCGTACGTTCTTCCTGCAGGCATCCTCAGGCGGACGTGTCACCAGCGTGGCCCTGGAGAAGACCCAGGTGGCCGCGCTCGCCGAGCGGATCGACGAACTGCTCGACGAAGTGGTGCGGCGGACCGGCGGAAACTCCCCCGTGCCCGCCGTCGCACCGATGGACGTCACCGACACCGCGCCCCTGGACGTCCCCGTCGAGGAGGAGTTCCGGGTCGGCACGATGGCGCTCGCCTGGGACGGCGAGGAACAGCGCATGATCGTCGAGGCGCAGGCGCTGGTCGAGCTGGACGTGGACTCCGACGAGGACCTCGCCGAGGCCGAGGAGCGGTTGCTCCAGGACGAGGAGAACGGTCCGCCGATGCTCCGGGTCCGGCTCAGCGGCGCGCAGGCACGGGCCTTCGCCAAGCGAGCCCTGGACGTGGTGAACGCCGGACGTCCGCCGTGCCCGCTGTGCAGCCTGCCGCTCGATCCGGAAGGACACGTATGCCCGCGCCAGAACGGATACCGTCGCGGAGCCTGACCGGCACCGACCCGGTCGCCCTGCTCGCCGAGGGGGAGCTCACCGTCCTCGGACAGATCCGCGGGGCGTCCAACGCGGTGCTGTACTGCACGGTCGCGCGCGACGGCGAGGAGGCGACCTGCGTCTACAAGCCGGTGGCCGGCGAACAGCCCCTGTGGGACTTCCCGGACGGCACGCTCGCCGGGCGCGAGGTGGCCGCGTACGAGATATCCGAGGCGACCGGATGGGGCCTCGTGCCGCCCACCGTGCTGCGGGACGGTCCGTACGGCGAGGGCATGTGCCAGCTGTGGATCGACGCGGCGCCCGAGGACGGCGAGGCCGGTGAGGCGGTCGAGCCCCCGCTGCTCGCGCTCGTCGAGGACGAGGAGCCCGGGGAGGGCTGGAAGGCCGTCGCCCGTGCCGAGGTCGGGGAGGGAAGGACGGCCCTGCTGGTCCACGCGGACGACGCGCGGCTGCGGCGGCTGGCCGTCCTCGACGCCGTGATCAACAACGGGGACCGCAAGGGCGGCCATCTGCTGCCCGCACCCGGCGGCCGGCTCTACGGCATCGACCACGGTGTGACCTTCAACGCGGACGACAAGCTGCGCACGCTGCTCTGGGGGTGGGCGGGGGAGCCGCTGACGGCGGAGGCCGTCGAGGTCGTCGAGCGGCTGGGGGCGGAACTCGCGCCGGGCACCCCGCTCGTCACCCGGCTGGGCGAGCTGATCACCGAGGTCGAGATCGAGGCGTTGCGGGGCCGTGTGGCGGGGCTGAGGGAGACGGGACGGCACCCGGAGCCGAGCGGGGAATGGCCGTCGATCCCCTGGCCGCCGGTCTGAGCCGAGCAGGGGATACGCGGTGCCCGGGGCCTGCCGGACCGGCCCCGGGGCGCGGACCGGGGTGCAGGGCTTGCGCCCCGAAGCAGATGCGGCCACGCGGCGCAAGACCGCCTCTTCGGCCAAGATCCGGCATCCGGTTCGTATCCGGAACATGCATCCGGTTACGCTCGTGGCATGCATGCCTGGCCCGCTTCTGAGGTCCCCGCCCTGCCTGGCAAGGGCCGCGACCTTCGGATCCACGACACCGCGACCGGCGGACGGATCACCCTTGACCCCGGTCCCGTCGCCCGCATCTATGTCTGCGGCATCACGCCGTACGACGCGACCCACATGGGTCATGCGGCGACCTACAACGCGTTCGACCTCGTTCAGCGCGTGTGGCTCGACACCAAGCGGCAGGTTCACTACGTCCAGAACGTGACCGACGTGGACGACCCGCTCCTGGAGCGGGCCGTGCGCGACGGTCAGGACTGGACCGAGCTCGCCGAGCGCGAGACGGCCCTGTTCCGCGAGGACATGACTGCCCTGCGCATGCTTCCGCCGAAGCACTACATCGGTGCCGTGGAGGCCATACCCGGCATCGTTCCGCTGGTGGAACGGCTCCGCGACGCCGGTGCCGCCTACGAGCTCGACGGCGATGTGTACTTCTCCGTCGAGACCGACCCGCACTTCGGCGGGGTCTCCCACCTCGACGCCGAGGCGATGCGGCTGCTCTCCGCCGAGCGCGGCGGCGACCCGGAGCGCCCCGGCAAGAAGAACCCCCTCGACCCGATGCTCTGGATGGCCGCCCGTGAGGGCGAGCCGAGCTGGGACGGCGCCTCGCTCGGCCCCGGCCGGCCCGGCTGGCACATCGAGTGCGTCGCCATCGCCCTGGACCACCTCGGCATGGGCTTCGACGTCCAGGGAGGCGGGTCCGACCTCGCCTTCCCGCACCACGAGATGGGCGCCTCGCACGCCCAGGTGCTGACCGGCGAATACCCCTTCGCCCAGGCCTATGTGCACGCCGGAATGGTCGCCCTGGACGGCGAGAAGATGTCCAAGTCCCGGGGCAATCTGGTCTTCGTCTCGAAGCTGCGCCGTGACGGCGTGGACCCGGCGGCGATCCGCCTGGCGCTGCTGTCGCACCACTACCGGTCCGACTGGGAGTGGACGGACCAGGTGCTCGCCGATGCGGTGGAGCGGCTCGCGCGGTGGCGGTCCGCCGTCTCCCGGCCCGACGGACTGCCCGCCGAGGCCCTGGTCGAGGAGGTCCGCGAGGCCCTCGCCGACGATCTGGACGCGCCAGCCGCGCTGGCCGCCGTGGACCGCTGGGCCGAGCGCCAGAACGCGGACGGCGGCACGGACGAGGGCGCACCCGGCCTCGTCTCGCGCACCGTCGACGCGCTGCTGGGTGTCGCCCTGTAACACTGCGCAGGGTGACAACCCGCCGATTTCCACCGGACGTTCGGAACGAACCGGCCTTGGACTTCTCGACGAAGTTCAGGGCCGGTTCCGTTTTGTCCATGGTCAAGTGCTCGGTGTTGCGCTAAAAGCGCTCTATGCAATCATCAACGCGCATCAGAGCGGCGGCAGTTGCAGCCTTGTTCGGGCTGCTCGCCGTCCTCACGGGCCCCGGCGCGGCCCAGGCCGGCGCTGCCGAACCGGACACCACGGTCGGCGACCTCACCGGATTCTCCGCCGACGGATCCGTCTACCACCTGAAGGCCGGCACCGCCGAGGCGCGGGTCAGTTTCGTCTCCGCCGAGACCTTCCGTATCGAACTCGCCCCGGACGGCACGTTCTCGGATCCGGCCGGCGACGACATCGTCCTGCCGCAGGGCACCCCGCCGCACACCCGGTGGAAGGAGCGGAGCGACCGCTACGAACTCTCCACCGCCGACGTCACCCTGCGCGCCTACAAATCGCCCCTGCGTTTCGCCCTGTACCGGGCCGACGGAAGCCAGGTCTGGTCCGAGGCCAAGGGGCTGAGCTGGAACGGCGAGAAGACCACCCAGACCCTGGCCCGCGGCGCGGGCGAGCAGTTCTACGGCGCCGGCATGCAGAACGGCCGGGGCAACACCTCGCACCGCGACAAGACCGTCGAGGTCGGCGTCGACTACAACTGGGACGACGGCGGCCACCCCAACTCGGTGCCGTTCTACCTCTCCTCGGCCGGCTACGGCGTCTTCCGCAACACCTACGCGCCGAACACCTATGCCTTCACCGACCCGGTGACCACCAGCGCCGAGGAGGGGCGCTTCGACGCCTACTACTTCGCGGGCGACAGCGCCAAGGACGTCATCGGGCAGTACACGAAGCTCACCGGCAAGCCCTTCCTGCCGCCCGTGTACGGAATGGAGATCGGCGACGCCGACTGCTACCTCCACAACGCCAACCGCGGTGAACGCCACACCCTGGACTCGCTGAAGGTCGCCGACGGCTACCTGGAGCACGACATGCCGAACGGCTGGATGCTCGTCAACGACGGCTACGGCTGCGGCCACGAGGACCTCGCCGAGACGGCCAAGGGCCTCCAGGACCGCGACATGCAGCTCGGTCTGTGGACCCAGGACGGCATCGACAAGATCGCCGACCAGGTCAAGGCCGGTCAGCGGGTCGCCAAGCTGGACGTCGCCTGGATCGGCGCCGGCTACAAGTTCGCCCTGGACGGCTGCAAGGACGCGTACAAGGGCATCGAGGACAACAGCGACGCCCGCGGCTTCACCTACGCCCCCGAGAGCTGGTCGGGCGCGCAGCGCTGCGGCGTGCAGTGGTCCGGCGACCAGTACGGCACCTGGGACTACATCCGCTGGCAGATCCCGACCTACGCGGGCGCCACGATGTCCGGCCTCGCCTACACCACGGGCGACGTCGACGGCATCTTCGGCGGCAGCGCCAAGACCTACACCCGTGACCTCCAGTGGAAGATGTTCCTGGGGACCACGATGACGATGGACGGCTGGGCGGCCAGCGACAAGCAGCCCTACCGGTACGGAGAGCCGTACACCACCATCAACCGCGACTACCTCAAGCTCAAGGAGTCGCTGCTGCCCTACCAGTACTCCTACGCGCACGAGGCGACCAAGACCGGCGTCGGCATGGTCCGCCCGCTCGCCCTCGAATACCCGGACGACCCGAAGGCGGCGACGGACGCCGCGAAGTACGAGTTCATGTCCGGCGAGGACTTCCTCGTCGCACCGGTCTACCAGGACAGCACCGAGCGCGACGGCATCTATCTGCCGAAGGGCACCTGGACCGACTACTGGAGCGGGCGGACGTACGAGGGTCCGGTCACCCTCGACGACTACAGCGCCCCGCTCGACACCCTGCCCCTGTTCGTCAAGGGCGGTGCCAGTGTGCCGATGTGGCCCGGCATCCGCTCGTACAAGGACCGCACCGCCGGCTCCCCGCTCGCCTGGGACGTCTACCCGCAGGGCAGGTCGTCCTTCACGCTGTACGAGGACGACGGCGTCACCCGGCAGCACCGCGACGGCAAGTACGCCACCCAGCGGGCCGACGTGGACGCACCGGTCCGGGGCGCGGGCGACGTGACCGTGCGGATCGGCGCGAGCGTGGGGAAGTTCACGGGCAAGCAGAGCGAGCGCCCGTACGAGTTCACCGTGCACACCGGCTCCGCCCCGAGCGCGGTCGAGCTCGGCGGGAAGCTGCCCCGGCTGGGCTCCGCCGCCGCGTTCAAGGCCGCGAAGCAGGGCTGGTGGTACGACCGGGACGACCGCGGCGGTGTCGTGAAGATCAAGACCGCGCCGCTGTCCACCGGCAAGAAGTTCTCCGTGAAGCTGAAGGACACCAGTGCGGTCGGCGGCCGGCACGCCGCGGCGGGCGCCGTGGTCTCCGTGCCGTCCGGGCAGGAGGTCGGCGCCGGGGCCGCGGGCACCGTCGCCGTCGATGTCACCGCGGGCAGGGCCGATGTGACCGGCGCCGAGGTCGGCCTGGACGTCCCCGAGGGCTGGCAGGTCGCACGGACCGCGAAGGTGGACCGGATCCCGGCGGGCACCACCCGTCGGGTCGAGGTGTCCGTCACCCCCGCGAAGGACGCCGCGGCGGGCGAGGCACGGATCACCGCACTCGTCCGCTACCGGTCGGCCGGTGAGTCCCGGACCACCACGCAGCGGTTCGCGGCCGGAGTCATGCCACCGCCGCCCACCGGCGAGGCCTGGGCGAGCGATCTGGTGTGGCTGAAGTCCGCCAACGGCTACGGACCGGCCGAACGGGACCGCAGCAACGGCGAGTCGGGCGCGACCGACGGGCACCCGCTGACCCTCGCCGGGAAGACGTACGAGAAGGGGATCGGCACCCATGCCGACTCCGACATCGAGGTCTATCTCGGCGGGCGCTGCACCGCGTTCACCGCCGACGCGGGGATCGACGACGAGATCAACGGCTACGGCGAGGTGGCCTTCTCCGTCGAGGCGGACGGCAAGGTGCTGTGGACCTCCCCGAAGGTGACCGGGGCTTCGGCGACCGTGCCGGTCGACGTGAAGCTCGACGGTGCGCGTCATGTGCACCTGAAGGTCATGGACACCAACGGTTCCAGGACCGGTGACCACGGGGACTGGGCCGCGGCCCGGTTCAGCTGTTCCTGAATGTCCCGGACAGCACGGGAGAGCCGGGCGGTGACGTACCCGCCCGGCGCTCCACCGGTCCCGTCAGTCCTCCGGCGAATCCTGCGGGCCGTCGCCGTCACCGCTGTCGCCGCCCTCCCGGTCGGCCGGTGGCTGCCGGCCGGGTCCGCCCGTGGGCGGCGCGCCGGGCCCGGTGTCGCCGCCGGTCTCGGGACGGGCCGGCCTGGGCGGACGGGTCCGGCCGCTGGAGGTGTCGCGCAGATACGAGGCATCGCCGCTCTCCGTCGCGTGCCCGCCCGGCGCCTGGCCCGGACCGACGTCCCTGCGGCGCAGATAGCGCTCGAACTCCCGGGCGATGGCCTCGCCGCTCGCCTCGGGAAGCTCGGCGGTGTCCCGGGCCTCCTCCAGCGTCTGCACGTACTCGGCCACCTCGCTGTCCTCGGCGGCCAGTTGGTCGACGCCGAGCTGCCAGGCGCGCGCGTCCTCGGGCAGTTCGCCCAGCGGGATGCGCAGACCGATCAGGTCCTCCAGGCGGTTCAGCAGCGCGAGCGTGGCCTTCGGGTTGGGCGGCTGCGACACATAGTGCGGCACCGCCGCCCACAGACTCACCGCGGGCACGCCCGCGTGCGTGCAGGCCTCCTGGAGGATGCCGACGATGCCCGTCGGCCCCTCGTACCTGGTCTCCTCCAGGTCCATGGTCCGTGCCAGATCCGGATCGGAGGTGACTCCGCTGACCGGCACCGGGCGGGTGTGCGGGGTGTCGCCGAGCAGGGCGCCCAGGACCACCACCATCTCCACACCCAGCTCATGGGCGAAGCCCAGGATCTCGTTGCAGAACGAGCGCCAGCGCATGGATGGTTCGATACCGCGGACCAGGACGAGATCGCGGGGCTTGTCCCCGCCGACGCGGACCACGGAGAGTCTGGTGGTCGGCCAGGTGATCTTGCGCACCCCACCGTCCAGCCACACCGTCGGCCGGTTGACCTGGAAGTCGTAGTAGTCCTCGGCGTCCAGCGCCGCGAACACCTCGCCCTTCCACTCCCGGTCCAGGTGCGCGACCGCCGTGGAGGCGGCGTCCCCTGCGTCGTTCCATCCCTCGAACGCGGCCACCATGACCGGGTCGATCAGCTCGGGAACCCCCTCGAGCTCGATCACCCAGGCCTCCTTCCGAAGTTCCCTTGTGTACCCATCAACCTTACGGCTTCCAGCCACTCGTGCCGCAGCCTCCGTACACAGCCGGGTGAACCTGGGCCACGAGGGTGCACCACCGGTCGAATCAAGGCATCGAACTCCGGATACATCCGAGCTGTGTCCGGTCAATTTCGATCAATCCCTGGACGTTGGCGCCCTGGTGGCGCTATACATCGGATGACCGGAACAGAGGTCCGATGTTATTCCCCTGGGGGCGCACATGAGTCAGACCGTCACGGATTTCGAGGTCCACGACATCCGTTTCCCGACCTCGGAACAACTGGACGGCTCGGACGCCATGAACCCCGATCCCGACTACTCGGCTGCCTACGTCGTACTGCGTACCGATGTCCCCGACCGCACGGACGGCCCGGACAGCGGCAGCGGCGGCGTCGAGGGACATGGCTTCTGTTTCACCATCGGGCGCGGCAACGAGGTGATGGCCGCCGCCATCGACGCGCTGCGCCCCTACCTGGTGGGGCGTCCGGCGCCCCGCACCGCGGCCGACCTCGCCGCACTGCACCGTGAGCTCACCCATGACTCGCAACTGCGCTGGCTCGGCCCGGAGAAGGGCGTGATGCACATGGCGGCCGGCGCGGTCGTCAACGCCGCCTGGGACCTGGCGGCCAAGCTGGCGGGCAGACCCGTCTGGGAGTTCCTCGCCGGGATGACGCCCGAGGAACTCGTCTCCCTCGTCGACTTCCGCTACCTCAGCGACGCCCTCACCCCCGACGAGGCCCTGGCGATCCTGCGGGCCGCCGAACCGGGCCGGGCCGAGCGCGCCGAACGGCTGCGCGCCGAGGGGTACCCGGCGTACACCACCTCGCCCGGCTGGCTGGGCTACAGCGACGACAAGCTGGTCAGGCTGGCGAAGGAGGCCGTCGCCGACGGCTTCACCCAGATCAAGCTGAAGGTCGGCGGCAGCCTCCGCGACGACGTCCGCAGGCTCGCCCTGGCCCGCGACGCGGTCGGGCCCGACATCCGGATCGCCGTCGACGCCAACCAGCGCTGGGACGTCTCGGACGCGGTCGAGTGGATGACCGCGCTCGCGCCGTACGACCCGCACTGGATCGAGGAGCCGACCAGCCCCGACGACATCCTCGGCCACGCCGCCGTCCGGGCCGGCCAGCCGGTCAAGGTCGCCACCGGTGAACACGTCGCCAACCGTGTCGTGTTCAAGCAGCTGCTCCAGGCCGGAGCCGTCGACTTCGTCCAGATCGACGCGGCACGTGTCGCGGGCGTCAACGAGAACCTGGCGATCCTGCTGCTTGCCGCGAAGTACGGCGTGCCGGTCTGCCCGCACGCGGGCGGGGTAGGACTCTGCGAGCTGGTGCAGCACCTCTCCATGTTCGACTACGTGGCGGTCTCCGGCAGTTGGGACAACCGCGTGATCGAGTACGTCGACCATCTCCACGAGCACTTCGCCGATCCCACCGTGATCGAGTCCGGCCGCTACACCGCGCCGAGCTCCCCGGGCTTCTCCGCCCGGATGCTCCCCGAGTCGATCGCCGCACACCGCTACCCGCAGGGCGCCGTATGGCAGGCCCGCCGCACCGAGGAGGCCCACCGATGACCACGACGAGCGACTTCGAGGGAATGGGCGCCCTGGTCACGGGCGGCGCCTCAGGCATCGGGGCAGCCGTCGCGACCATGCTGCTGGCACGCGGCGCGCGGGTGGCCGTACTGGACCGGGAGACCGCCGGCGCCCCCGCGGGCGCCCTCGCCGTCAAGGCGGACGTCACCGACGACGACGCCGTGCGCGAGGCGGTCGACCGCGCCGCCGCCGAACTGGGCAGGCTGCACACCGTCGTGTCCAACGCGGGCATCGGCTCCATCGGCACGGTCGAGGACAACGCCGACGACGAGTGGACCCGGGTCCTGGACATCAACGTCCTCGGCATGGTCCGCACCGCCCGGCACGCCCTGCCCCATCTGCGGCGTGCCGCAGCCGCCCGCCCCGGCGCCGTGTCGATCACCCAGACCTGCTCCATCGCGGCGACCGCCGGGCTGCCGCAGCGCGCCCTGTACAGCGCGAGCAAGGGAGCGGTCCTCTCGCTGACCCTGGCGATGGCCGCCGACCACGTCCGTGAGGGCATCCGGGTCAACTGCGTCAACCCCGGCACCGCGGACACCCCGTGGATCGGCCGGCTCCTCGGCCAGGCCGACGACCCGGCCGCCGAGCGGGCCGCGCTCAACGCCCGCCAGCCGCTGGGACGCCTGGTGTCGGCCGACGAGGTGGCCGCCGCGATCGTCTACCTCGCGAGCCCCGCCGCCGCCTCGGTCACCGGTACGGCCCTGGCCGTCGACGGCGGCATGCAGGGGGTGCGCCTGCGCCCCGCCGAGAGCTGACGAGAGGCCCCGGGTCCGAGCCGCGTCACCGGGCCGCACCCCCGCGCACCATGCACCTCCGCTTTGCCGACAGAGCTCCGAGCCGGTACTCACAAAGGACGGGACACCAATGAGAGTGCGTACGACGAGTGCGGCGGCCTGCGCCGTACTGCTGGCCGTCACTGCCCTCGCGGGCTGCAACCGCGAGTCCACCGCCGACGGCGCGGGCGGCGGGAAGGTCGGGATCGACCTGCCGCGCAGCGACAGCGACTTCTGGAACTCGTACCAGAACTACGTGGAGAAGGGCGTCAAGGCGGGCGAGGTCGAGGCGCTGCCGCTGACCAACTCGCAGAACGACATCGGCAAGCTGGTCGCCAACGTCCAGACCTTCACCGACCAGGGCGCCAAGGCCGTCGTGATGGCACCGCAGGACACCGGCGCGATCACCGAGTCGCTCAACACGCTGAACGAGAAGAAGATCCCGGTCGTCAGCGTCGACACCCGCCCCGACAAGGGCAACATCTACATGGTGGTGCGCGCCGACAACAAGGCGTACGGGGCCAACGCCTGCAAGTACCTCGGCGAGCAGCTCAAGGGCAAGGGCAAGGTCGTCGAGTTCCAGGGCGACCTCTCCTCGATCAACGGCCGTGACCGGTCCGAGGCGTTCAAGGCCTGCATGGACAAGGACTTCCCCGGCATCAAGGTCTTCGAGCTGGCCACCGACTGGAAGGGCGACGTCGCCTCCGCCAAGCTCCAGGCCACCCTGGCCGCCAACCCCGACATCAACGGCATCTACATGCAGGCCGGCGGCGTCTTCTTGCAGCCCACCCTCGCCCTCCTGGAGCAGAAGAAGCTGCTGAAGCCGGCCGGTACGCCGGGGCACATCACGATCATCTCCAACGACGGCATCCCGGAGGAGTTCGACGCGATCAAGGCCGGGAAGATCGACGCGACGATCTCCCAGCCCGCCGACCTGTACGCGAAGTACGCGCTGTACTACGCCAAGGCAGCCCTGGACGGCAAGACCTTCAAGGAAGGCCCCACCGACCACGACTCGAACATCATCAAGATCCCGAACGGCTTCGAGGACCAGCTGCCCGCGCCGCTGGTGACCAAGGACAACGTCGACGACCCGAAGCTGTGGGCCAACCAGCTGGAGAAGAAGAGCTAGCCATGGACCAGGCACCACCTGCCGTACAGGCGGAAGGCGTTGTCAAACGCTTCGGGCCCACCGTGGCGCTCGACGGGGTCCGGCTCACCGTGCAGCCGGGGGAGTCCCACGCCCTGGTCGGGCGCAACGGCGCGGGCAAGTCGACGCTGGTCAGCGTCCTGACCGGGCTCCACAAGGCGGACGCGGGCACGGTCACCTTCGGTGGGGAGCCCGCGCCCGCCTTCGGCGACACCACGGCCTGGCAGTCCAAGGTCGCCTGCGTCTACCAGAAGTCCATGGTCGTCCCGGACCTCACCGTCGCGGAGAACCTCTTCCTCAACCGCTTCGACGACAACTCCCGCTGGATCGGCTGGGGCAGGCTCCGCAGGCGTGCGCAGCGGCTGCTGGCCGACTACGGCGTCCAGGTCGACCCCAGCACCCGGGCGCGCGATCTCGCCGTCGAGCAGCGGCAGTTCGTCGAGATCGCCAGGGCGCTGTCCTTCGGCGCCCGGCTGATCATCCTGGACGAACCGACCGCCCAGCTCGACGCCCGGGGCATCGGGCGGCTCTTCGACAAGCTGCGGGAACTGCAGAGCCAGGGAGTGGCGTTCCTCTTCATCTCCCACCATCTGCAGGAGGTGTACGAGCTGTGCACGGCGGTCACCGTCTACCGCGACGCCCGCCATGTGCTGACCGCCCCGGTCGCCGACATCGCCAAGGCGGAGCTGGTGGCGGCGATGACCGGCGAGCAGTCCGCCGGTGCCACCGCCTGGCACGCGGGCGGCGACGGTGCCGCGGCACGGGACGAGTCGGCCGCCCCCGTGCTGCGTACCGAAGGACTCACCGTCCAGGGCCAGTTCGAACCACTGGACCTGGAGGTCCGCCCCGGTGAGGTGCTCGGCCTCGCCGGCTCCGCGGCCAGCGGCAACACGGCCCTGGGCGAGACCCTGGCCGGCATGCGGAAGGCGGGCGGCGGCACGGTCCGCGTGCACGGCAGGGCCGTGCGCTCCGGCAGTGTGCCGCACGCGCTGGACGCAGGGATCGGCTACATCCCCGAGGACCGGCACGACCAGGGCCTCGTCCTGGAACGCAGCGTCGCCGAGAACGCCACGCTCACGGTCACCGACCAGCTCGGCCCGTGGGGGACCGTACTGCCCTCCCGTACCCGGGAGTTCGCGCGCTCGATGATCGCCTCGCTGGACATCAAGACGCAGGGGCCCGAGCAGCCCGTCTCCGGACTCTCCGGCGGCAACCAGCAGAAGGTGGTGGTCGCCCGCGCACTGGCCCGCGAGCCGAGCGTGCTGGTGGCGGTCCGGCCCACCGCGGGCGTGGACGTCAAGTCCAAGGACTCGCTGCTCGGAGTCGTGCGACGGGTCGCCGACGAGGGGAACGCCGCAGTGATCATCTCGGACGAGCTGGACGATCTGCGGGTCTGCGACCGGGTGCTCGCCCTGTTCCACGGCCGCGTGGTCGCGACATTCGCAAGCGGGTGGAACGACGGGGAGCTCGTCGCCGCCATGGAAGGTGTGGGGGAGAGGGAATGACCGGCACGGTACGGCCCCTGGCGGCCGACGGCATCGACGGCGGGCCGAAGGGCTCCTCGACCGGCGAACGGCCGCTGGACCGGCTGAAGCTGATCAGATGGAGCGACTTCTCCCTGGTACCGGTGATCCTGGTGCTGATGGTGATCGGGTTCATCGTCTCGCCGGTGTTCCTGACCTCCGAGAACCTGATCAGCGTCGTCCAGCAGTCCTCCGAGCTCAGTCTGCTGGTGCTGGGCCAGGCACTGATCCTGATCTGCGGACGGATGGACCTGTCCCTGGAGTCGACGATCGGCATCGCGCCGGTCGTCGCGATGTGGCTGGTCCTGCCCGCCGAGGGCGGCCGCTTCGCGGGCCTGGGTCTGCTGCCCACCTGGTCGGCGATCCCGCTCTGTCTGCTGGTGGGCCTGGCGATCGGCGCGGTCAACGGCTTCCTGATGCTGAAACTGAGGGTCAACGGCTTCATCGCCACGCTCGGCATGCTCACCATGCTGCGCGGCCTCCACATCGGGATCACCGAGGGCAAGTCCATCACCGACGTCCCGGAGTCCTTCCGCTACCTCGGCAAGAGCGAGTGGCTCGGCGCACCGGCCGCCGTCTGGATCTGCCTGGCCCTGTTCGCCGTCGGCGGCGCCGCGCTGGCCTGGCTGCGCCACGGACGTTCGCTGTACGCCATCGGCGGCAACCCGGAAGCGGCGCGCGCCGCGGGCATCCGGGTGGACCGGGTCACCTGGATCGTGCTGGCCATCGGCGGGCTGCTGGCGGCCTTCGCGGGCATCCTCTACACCGGCCACTACGGATCGGTCGCGGCGACCCAGGGCAACGGCTGGATCTTCCAGGTGTTCGCCGCCGCGGTCATCGGAGGCATCAGCCTCAAGGGCGGCCGGGGCACCCTGTTCGGCGCGTTGACCGGTGTGCTGACGCTCCAGCTGGTGGTCAATGTGATGACCCTCGGCGGTGTCCCGGCGCTGTGGAACCAGTTCCTCAACGGCGCGATCATCATCGTCGCCCTGGTCATCTCCCGCTTCGCGAGCGGCGAGAAGCAGGACTGAGGCCCGCTTCCCGGACGCCGGACGGGGCGGATCCAGCCCGTCCGGCGTTCGAGGACCGGGGGTCCGGGGCGGAGCCCCGGGTCCGCCCGGGCCGTGCTACAGCGTCGACCGCAACCACTGCTCCACGCTCGCCACATGCACCGTCGCCCAGGCCCGCGCGGCCTCCGCGTCCCGGTCCCGCAGCGCCGACACGATGGCCCGGTGCTCATGGAGCGTGCGGCTGACCGCGTCCTCCTGCGTCAGCCCGCGCCAGACCCGCGCCCGGGTCGTCGGCCCCGACAGCCCGTCGAGCAGCGAACAGAGCACCGAGTTCCCGGACGACTGCACGATGCCGCGGTGGAACTCCAGATCGCAGGCGACCAGTTCCTCCACCGAGGGCTGCGCCCCCAGCGCGTCCAACTGCGAGCTGAGCACGTCCAGTTGGGCCTCGCTGATCCGGGTGGCGGCCATCGCCGTCGCGGCGGGCTCCAGGATCCTGCGGACCGCGAGGAACTCCAGCACCGTGTCGTCGCGGTGGAAGTCCACCACGAAGCTGAGCGCCTCCAGGAGCAGCTGCGGATCGAGGCTGGTCACATACGTGCCGTCGCCCTGGCGGACATCGAGGATGCGGATCAGCGAAAGGGCCCGCACCGCCTCGCGGAGCGAGTTGCGGGAGAGCCCGAGCTCCGCCGCGAGTTCGCTCTCCTTGGGGAGCCGGTCGCCGGGGCGCAGAGCACCCGAGACGATCATTCCCTTGATCTTCTCGATCGCCTCGTCGGTGACAGCCATGACGGTCCTCCTGGATCCGGACTGGAATCAGACATCCGATGTATCCCTTCATTATGCGGGTCGGAGGAGTCGGATGAACCAGGTCTGCCGCAGGTCGCCCCGGGTGCGGGCTGCCGGACGCCCGTCGGGGTCAGTCCCAGAGCGCGGACGGTGCCTCGCGCCGCACCACCGGAGCGATCTCCTCCGCGAACCGCTGGAGGGTCTCGGCCTGCTCGTCCCGGCCCAGCCCGAAACCGTCCACGCCGACCGACTGGAGGTCGTGCCCGTACACCTCGTGCCACCCGAGGATCTTGTCGATGATCTGCTGCGGGCTGCCGATCAGCTGGGGCCCGTCCGCGATGGCCTCCTCGATCGTCCGGAACGGTGTGTTGTAGCCGGCCCTTCCCTCCAGATGCGGCCGGAAGGACTGGGCCACCTTCGCCTCGTACAGCTCCTTGTAGCGCTCCACGGCCTGCTGCGAACTGTCGGCGACCAGCAGCCCGCCCGACCCCGCGGCCACATGCGCGCGGGACGGATCGTGGCCGTACGCCTCGAAGCGCTCCCGGTAGTGGTCGATCAGCCGGGCGTACGCCGCACGGGGCTGGATGGCGTTGGCGGTGAACAGCGGATCGCCGTGGCGCGCCGCCAGTTCGGGGGAGTCGAGACCGGTCGCCGAGCCGTGCCAGACGCGCGGCGGCCCCGCGTACGGGCGCGGCAGGGTCGTGGTGTTCTTCAGCGCGGGCCGGAACTCGCCCTCCCAGTCGACGCCCTCCTCGCGCCAGAGCCGCCGCAGCAGCTCGTACTTCTCCCGCTGGAGGTCCCACTGCCGCTCCTCGTCGAGCCCGAAGAGGTCGAAGTGACCGGCCTCCGCGCCCTTGCCGACGACGAGCTCGATCCGGCCCCGGGAGATCTGGTCGAGCGTCGCGAAGTCCTCGGCCACCCGCACGGGATCGAGAATCGCGACGACCGTGACACCGGTCAGCAGCCGGATGGTGGAGGTACGGGCCGCCAGCGCGCCGAGCACCACGCTCGGGCTGGACGAGAGGAAGGGACCGGCATGCCGTTCGCCGATCGCGTACGCGTCGAAACCCAGCCGTTCCGCGACGACGCCGGTCCCGATCACTTCCTCGAACCGCTCGGCGGGGGAGGGGAGTCGGTGGTCGAGCGGGTGCGGGGCGTGGCCGATGAGGGAGAGCACGGAGAACTTCATGGCTCAACTGTCCCCGCGCCGTATTGCACCCGTATGGCGGCCGTATGGCGCGTTCGCCGGTCCCTGCGGTGTCCCCGGCATGCGCCGAGGGGCGGCTCCCCCGCGGGAGCCGCCCCTCGCCGTGCCTCGGGACGGGTCAGCCCCGGTCGCCGAGCATGGACTCGACGCCGGCCCGGATCTCGTCCGTCGCCAGGCCCCGGATCGTCAGCGTCGTCCGGCGGCGCAGCACATCGTCCGCCGTCTCGGCCCACTCGTGGTCACGGGCGTAGGCGACCTGCGCCCAGATCTCCGGCGCGTCCGGGTGGATGCGCTCGGCCAGCGCCGGGTTCTCGTTCGCCATCCGCGCGATGTCGAAGGAGAGCGAGCCGTAGTGCGTGGCGAGGTGCCGGGCGGTGTCGGCCGCCATCCGCGGGCCGGGCGTGCCGCCGTCGACCATCAGCCGGTGCGCCACCGCGTTCGGGTTGGCGATGCCGGGCAGCGGGAGCTTCTTCGGCAGGTGCGCGATCGGCTCCATGTCCTCGGCGAGCGGGTGCCCGGGGAGTGCGGCCAGCTTGTTCATCACCGTACGGCCGATGTGGCGGAACGTCGTCCACTTGCCGCCCGCGACCGACAGCATCCCGCCGCGGCCCTCCGTCACGACCGTCTCGCGCTTGGCCTTGGACGTGTCACCGGGGCCGCCGGGCAGCACCCGCAGACCGGCGAAGGAGTAGGTGATCAGATCGCGCGACAGCTGCTGGTCCCGGATGGAGAACGCCGCCTCGTCGAGGATCTGCGCGGTGTCCTTCTCGTTGACCGCGACGTCCGCGGGATCGCCCTCGTACTCCTCGTCCGTCGTGCCGAGGAGCAGCATGTCCTCCCACGGCAGGGCGAAGGTGATGCGGTACTTGTCGATCGGGGTGGCCAGCGCGGCCTTCCACGGGCGGGTGCGCTTCAGCACGAGGTGTGCGCCCTTGGACAGGCGTATGGAGGGCGCCGCGTCCGGGTTCTCCATCCTGCGCAGGTGGTCGACCCACGGTCCGGTGGCGTTCAGCACGAGCCTCGCGTTGACGCCGAACTCCGTGCCGTCCGTGCGGTCCTCCAGGTCGGCGCCTGTCACCCGTCCCTTGGTGAACCTCAGCCCGGTCACCGCCGCGTGGTTGAGGACGACCGCACCCGCCTCGACGGCCGCGCGGACGGTCATCAGCGCCATCCGGGCATCGTTCATCTGGTCGTCGCCGTAGACCGCGACGGCCTTCAGGTTGTCCGTGCGCAGCTCGGGCACGTCGCGCTGCGCCTTCGCCGGGCTGATGACATGCCCGACCCCGTCACCGAACGCGGAGAGCGCCGAGTACGCGAACACACCCGCGCCGAGCTTGGCCGCGCCGTGCGGCCCGCCCTTGTAGACCGGCAGGTAGAAGGTGAGCGGATTGGCGAGGTGCGGGGCGACCTGCCGGGACACCGCGCGCCGCTCGAAGTGGTTCTCCGCCACCAGCTTCACCGCGCCGGTCTGCAGGTAGCGCAGACCGCCGTGGAGCAGCTTGGACGAGGCGGAGGAAGTGGCGCCGGCGAAGTCGCCGGCGTCCACCAGGGCCACCCGCAGCCCGGACTGCGCGGCGTGCCAGGCGGTGGAGATGCCCAGGATGCCGCCACCGATCACCAGGAGGTCGTACGCCGCCTTGGACAGCTGCTCCCTGGTCTCGGCACGGCTCGGGAGGGAGCCGGAGGCCGGGTGGGTCCCGAGGGCCGGGACGCTCTGCAGGGTGGTCATGTCGATTACTCCTCGTCTTCGATCCAGCCCATGGTCCGTTCCACGGCCTTGAGCCAGCTCTTGTACTCGCGGTCGCGGGTGTCCGCGTCCATGCGGGGGGTCCACTCGGCGGCCCGGCGCCAGTTGGCGCGCAGCGCGTCGGTGTCCGGCCAGAAGCCGACGGCGAGACCGGCGGCGTAGGCGGCGCCGAGGCAGGTCGTCTCGGCGACCATCGGCCGCACCACGGGTGCGTCCAGGAAGTCGGCGAGCGTCTGCATCAGCAGGTTGTTGGAGGTCATGCCGCCGTCGACCTTGAGGGCGGTCAGCTCGACCCCCGAGTCCTTGGTCATGGCGTCGGTGATCTCGCGGGTCTGCCAGGCGGTGGCCTCCAGGACGGCACGGGCGATGTGCGCCTTGGTGACGTACCTGGTCAGGCCGGCGATGACGCCGCGGGCGTCGGAGCGCCAGTACGGGGCGAACAGGCCCGAGAACGCGGGCACGAAGTACGCTCCGCCGTTGTCCTCGACCGACGAGGCCAGGGTCTCGATCTCGGCCGCGGACTTGATCAGGCCCATCTGGTCGCGCATCCACTGCACCAGCGAACCGGTGACGGCGATGGAGCCCTCCAGGGCGTAGACCGGCTTCTGGTCGCCGATCCGGTACCCCACGGTCGTCAGCAGTCCGTTGTACGAGTTGACGGGCGTCTCACCGGTGTTCATCAGCATGAAGGTGCCGGTGCCGTACGTGGACTTGGCCTCGCCCTCGGAGAAGCAGGTCTGGCCGAAGAGGGCCGCCTGCTGGTCACCGAGCGCGGACGCCACGGGGACCCCGTCGAGCACGCCGCCCTTGGCGTTCCCGTACACCTCGGCGGAGGAGCGGATCTCGGGGAGCACCGCGGCCGGGATCTCCATCGACTGGAGGATCCGCTCGTCCCACTGCATCTCGTGCAGGTTCATCAGGAGCGTGCGCGAGGCGTTGGTGACGTCGGTGACGTGGACGCCGCCGTCGGTGCCGCCGGTCAGGTTCCAGATGACCCAGGAGTCCATGGTGCCGAAGAGGATGTCGCCGCGCTCGGCGCGCTCGCGCAGCCCCTCGACGTTGTCGAGCAGCCAGCGGACCTTGGGGCCGGCGAAGTACGAGGCGAGCGGCAGACCGGTCTCGCGGCGGAAGCGGTCCTGGCCGACGTTGCGGCCGAGCTCCTTGCAGAGCGCGTCCGTCCGGGTGTCCTGCCAGACGAGGGCGTTGTGGACCGGCTCACCGGTGTTCTTGTCCCAGAGGAGCGTGGTCTCGCGCTGGTTGGTGATGCCGATCGCCTTCACGTCGGCGGCGGT
Source organism: Streptomyces sp. NPDC058240 (assembly GCF_042882135.1). Classification (NCBI taxonomy): domain Bacteria; kingdom Bacillati; phylum Actinomycetota; class Actinomycetes; order Kitasatosporales; family Streptomycetaceae; genus Streptomyces; species Streptomyces sp. NPDC058240. The sequence continues at coordinate 268,796 of NZ_JBHVWT010000004.1, read as the reverse complement.
GATGCCCGCCTTGACGATGGCGCCGGCCACGACCTCCTGGACGTTCTCCCAGATCTCGGTCGCGTTGTGCTCGACCCAGCCCGGCTTCGGGAAGATCTGTTCGTGCTCCTTCTGGTCGACGGAGACGATCCGGCCGTCCTTGTCGAAGACGATGCAGCGGCTGGAGGTGGTGCCCTGGTCGATGGCCGCGATGAACGGGCCGGTGGTGTGTGCGTCGGTCACGGTGTGCTCCCGGAAGTCTGTGTGGTCGTGAGGGTTGCGGCTCTGGGCGCCACGGCTCAGGCGAAGGCGACGTTGTAGAGCCCGCCCGCGATCGCGCCGCCGATGAGCGGTCCCGCGACCGGGATCCACGCGTAGCCCCAGTCGGAACCGCCCTTGTTCGGCAACGGCAGCAGCGCGTGCACGATACGCGGGCCGAGGTCGCGAACCGGGTTGATCGCGTAGCCCGTCGGGCCGCCGAGCGAGAGACCGATACCGACGACCACCAGAGCGGTGATCAGCGCGCCGAGCGTTCCCAGACCGTCGCCGTCGTTGTTGAGGCCCTGGGTGAGGATCGCCAGGACGAGCACGACGGTGGCGATGATCTCCGTGACCATGTTCTGCACGGCGTGCCGGATCTCGGGGCCGGTGGAGAAGATGCCCAGGACCGGGCCCGCCTTCGGGGCGGAAGCCTTGTCGACCATGCCCTCTTCACCCGAGTGGGCGGCCAGGATCTCCGGATCCGTGAGATGCGCCCGGAACTGCCCGTAGTACGTCAGCCAGACCAGCACCGCGCCGATCATCGCGCCGAACAGCTGGGAGCCGAGGTACAGCGGTACGTCGCTCCACTTGGTGCCGCCCTCGATCGCGAGGCCGATCGTGACCGCCGGATTGAGATGCGCGCCCGAAACACCACCGGCCAGATACGCGCCGGTCAGCACGGCGAAACCCCACCCGAAGGTGATGGCCAGCCAGCCGGCGTTCTGCGCCTTGGAGCGCTTGAGAGTGACAGCGGCACAGACACCGCCGCCGAGCAGGATGAGTACGGCGGTACCTATGGTCTCGCCGATGAAGATGTCGGAGCTGGACACCCGCGACTCCTTTGTCCTTCGTCCAGGGAAGCCGAACCCCGGGTCCCTCCGGTGGTCCGCGCCCTCATGTGAGGGCGTTTTCCGGCCCTTGGCGCTGTCACACCCTAACGCTCTTTTCCGTTACGTGTTCGACAATGCCGACCGATGAACGGCAATGCTTCCCCCAGGTGAATCAGGCGTCAAGGGTTGTGTGGCCTATAACTCGATCGTTACCGGCTCCGGCCCGCCGCGGCGGTCAGAACCGTCCGGCGCCCAGGTCCCTGGAGACCGCGCGGGCGCAGTCGCGCACCGCGGCGATCAGCTCCGGGCGCAGTTCCCCGTCCGCGCAGACCCGCTCCACGGCACCGGTCACGGCCACCGCGCCGACCGGCATCCGCCGCCGGTCGTGGATCGGGGCGGCCACCGCGGCCACGCCCTCCCAGGTCTCCTCCACGTCGGCCGCCCAGCCGCGCGCCCGGATCAGGTCGAGCATCGCCTCGAAGTCCTCCGGATCGGTGACCGTGCGCGGCGTGAAGGCCTGCCGCTCGGCCTCCAGGGCCTCGGTGTGCGCCACCGGGTCGTATGCCGAGAGCACCTTGCCCAGGGCCGTGGAGTGCAGCGGCTGCATGGCCCCGACCTCCAGGACCTGCCGGCTGTCGTCGGGACGGAACACGTGGTGGACGATGAGGACGCCCTGCTGGTGCAGCACGCCCAGATGCGTGCTCTCGCCGCTGGAGCGGGCCAGGTCGTCCGTCCAGACCAGCGCGCGGGCCCGCAGCTCGTGGACATCGAGATAGCTGTTGCCCAGGCGCAGCAGCTCGGCGCCCAGCTGATAGCGGCCGGACGCGGCGTCCTGCTCGACGAAGCCCTCGTGCTGGAGCGTGCGCAGGATGCCGTGCGCGGTGCCCTTGGCCAGGCCCAGTGAAGAGGCGATGTCGGACAGCCCCAGCCGCCGCTCGCCGCCTGCCAGCAGACGCAGCATCGCCGCCGCCCGCTCCAGCGACTGGATGTTCTTGGCCATCGCGCCGTACTCCTCCACCTCGGTTCGACAATGCTGAACACTATCGGTCGATGCCGACCCTCGCTCGATCGCGCTGCAAAACCGCGACACCGCTCCGAACCGGACATCCCCCCGCACAGCATGCAGTCCGTTCCGTGGGACGGAGTGACGGCCCCGGGCGCCGCCCGGCTAGGCTGGCCTGGTGCGCCTTCCACCGAAGACGCAAAGCCGACAGCCGTCGCATCCCAGGGAGTACATCCATGGCCTCGTCGCCGACCCCTTCCGCCGACAGCCGGAACCGAGCCGAAGCCCTCCGCGAGGCGCTCGCCACCCGTGTAGTGGTGGCCGACGGCGCCATGGGCACCATGCTCCAGGCACAGGACCCGACCCTCGACGACTTCCAGAACCTCGAGGGCTGCAACGAGATCCTGAACGTCACCCGCCCCGACATCGTGCGTTCGGTGCACGAGGAGTACTTCGCCGTCGGCGTGGACTGCGTGGAGACGAACACCTTCGGCGCCAACCTGGCGGCCCTGGGCGAGTACGACATTCCCGAGCGGGTCTTCGAGCTCTCCGAGTCCGGCGCGCGCATCGCCCGCGAGGTCGCCGACGAGTTCACCGTCTCCACCGGGCAGCAGCGCTGGGTGCTCGGCTCGATGGGCCCGGGTACGAAGCTGCCGACGCTGGGCCACGCCCCGTACACCAAGCTCCGCGACGCCTACCAGCAGAACGCCGAAGGCATGATCGCCGGTGGCGCCGACGCCCTCCTGGTCGAGACCACCCAGGACCTGCTCCAGACGAAGGCCTCCGTCATCGGCGCGCGCCGCGCCCTGGAGGCCACCGGGGCCAACCTCCCGGTGATCTGCTCCGTCACCGTCGAGACGACCGGCACCATGCTGCTCGGCTCCGAGATCGGCGCGGCGCTCACCGCCCTGGAGCCGCTCGGCATCGACCTCATCGGCCTGAACTGCGCCACCGGCCCCGCCGAGATGAGCGAGCACCTGCGCTACCTCGCCCGTCACTCCCGCATCCCGCTCTCCTGCATGCCCAACGCCGGCCTCCCGGTGCTCGGCAAGGACGGTGCGCACTACCCGCTGTCCCCGGCCGAGCTCGCCGACGCGCAGGAGACCTTCGTCCAGGAGTACGGCCTATCGCTGGTCGGCGGCTGCTGCGGTACGACTCCGGAGCACCTGCGCCAGGTCGTCGAGCGGGTCCGCGGTGTGGCCGTCACCTCCCGCACCCCGCGCCCCGAGCCGGGTGCCGCCTCCCTCTACCAGACCGTCCCGTTCCGCCAGGACACCTCGTACCTCGCGATCGGCGAGCGTACGAACGCCAACGGGTCGAAGAAGTTCCGCGAGGCCATGCTCGAAGCCCGCTGGGACGACTGCGTGGAGATGGCACGTGACCAGATCCGCGAGGGCGCGCACATGCTCGACCTCTGCGTCGACTACGTGGGCCGTGACGGTGTGGCGGACATGGAGGAGCTGGCCGGCCGGTTCGCCACCGCGTCCACGCTCCCGATCGTGCTGGACTCGACGGAGCTGCCCGTGCTGCGGGCCGGCCTGGAGAAGCTGGGCGGGCGTGCCGTCCTGAACTCGGTCAACTACGAGGACGGCGACGGTCCCGAGTCCCGGTTCGCCAAGGTCACCGCGCTGGCCGTGGAGCACGGTGCCGCGCTGATCGCGCTGACCATCGACGAGGAGGGCCAGGCCCGCACCGTCGAGCACAAGGTCGCCGTCGCCGAGCGGCTGATCGCGGACCTGACCGGCAACTGGGGCATCCAGGAGTCGGACATCCTGATCGACGCCCTCACCTTCACCATCTGCACCGGTCAGGAGGAGTCCCGCGGCGACGGCATCGCCACCATCGAGGCGATCCGTGAGCTGAAGAAGCGCCACCCCGACGTGCAGACCACGCTGGGCCTGTCCAACATCTCCTTCGGCCTCAATCCGGCCGCCCGCGTCGTGCTGAACTCCGTCTTCCTCGACGAGTGCGTCAAGGCCGGACTCGACTCCGCGATCGTGCACGCCTCCAAGATCCTGCCGATCGCCCGCCTGGAGGAGGAGCAGGTCAAGGTCGCCCTCGACCTGATCCACGACCGGCGCGCCGAGGGGTACGACCCGCTGCAGCGGCTCATGGAGCTGTTCGAGGGCGTCAGCACGAAGTCGATGAAGGCGGGCAAGGCCGAGGAGCTCCTGGCCCTGCCGCTCGACGAGCGGCTCCAGCGCCGCATCATCGACGGTGAGAAGAACGGCCTGGAGAACGACCTCGACGAGGCGCTGCGGACCCGCCCGGCCCTCGACATCGTCAACGACACCCTCCTGGAGGGCATGAAGGTCGTCGGCGAGCTCTTCGGCTCCGGCCAGATGCAGCTGCCCTTCGTCCTCCAGTCCGCCGAGGTCATGAAGACCGCGGTGGCACACCTCGAACCGCACATGGAGAAGTCCGACGCCGAGGGCAAGGGCACCATCGTCCTGGCCACGGTCCGCGGCGACGTCCACGACATCGGCAAGAACCTCGTCGACATCATCCTGTCCAACAACGGCTACAACGTCGTCAACCTCGGCATCAAGCAGCCCGTCTCCGCGATCCTGGAAGCCGCCGAGGAACACCGGGCCGACGTCATCGGCATGTCCGGCCTCCTGGTGAAGTCCACCGTGATCATGAAGGAGAACCTGGAGGAGCTGAACCAGCGCAAGCTGGCCGCCGACTTCCCCGTCATCCTCGGCGGCGCGGCCCTCACCCGGGCCTACGTCGAGCAGGACCTCCACGAGATCTACGAGGGCGAGGTCCGCTACGCCCGCGACGCGTTCGAGGGGCTGCGCCTGATGGACGCGTTGATCGCGGTCAAGCGTGGTGTCCCGGGTGCGGTCCTGCCCGAGCTCAAGCAGCGCCGGGTGCCCAAGCGCGACACCGCGGTCCTGGAGGTCGACGAGCCGCAGGAGGGCGTCCGCTCGGACGTCGCCATCGACAACCCGGTCCCCGAGCCCCCCTTCTGGGGCACCCGGGTCGTCAAGGGCATCCAGCTCAAGGAGTACGCGTCCTGGCTCGACGAGGGCGCCCTCTTCAAGGGCCAGTGGGGACTGAAGCAGGCCCGCGCCGGCGACGGACCGACGTACGAGGAGCTGGTGGAGACCGAGGGCCGCCCGCACCTGCGCGGCTGGCTCGACAAGCTCCACACCGAGAACCTCCTGGAAGCCGCCGTCGTCTACGGCTACTTCCCCTGCGTGTCCAAGGGCGACGACCTGATCCTGCTCCACGAGGACGGCTCCGAGCGGACCCGCTTCACCTTCCCGCGCCAGCGCCGCGGCCGGCGGCTCTGCCTCGCGGACTTCTTCCGTCCCGAGGAGTCCGGCGAGAGGGATGTGATCGGTCTCCAGGTCGTCACCGTCGGCTCGAAGATCGGCGGCGAGACCGCGAAGCTCTTCGAGGCCAACTCCTACCGCGACTACCTGGAGCTGCACGGCCTGTCCGTACAGCTGGCCGAGGCCCTGGCCGAGTACTGGCACGCCCGGGTCCGCTCGGAGCTGGGCTTCGGCGGCGAGGACCCGTCCGATGTCGAGGACATGTTCGCGCTGAAGTACCGGGGGGCGCGCTTCTCCCTCGGCTACGGTGCCTGCCCCGACCTGGAGGACCGGGCGAAGATCGCCGAGCTGCTCCAGCCGGAGCGGATCGGGGTGCATCTCTCGGAGGAATTCCAGCTGCATCCGGAGCAGTCCACCGACGCGATCGTCATCCATCACCCGGAGGCGAAGTACTTCAACGCGCGGTAAGACGATGTTCAACGCGCGGTAGCAGGACAAGTCGTACACTTGTCGGCCCAGTGCAGGCCGGTCGCCCTTCCCACGGGAAATGGCGGCCGGCCTTCTCGTCCCTTACGGAAGGTGTGCCGGATGACCAGCACGGTCCCCGCGTCCTTGACCCGCACGGCCGAAGGCGCCGCGCTCCAGGCCGTCCTCCTCGACATGGACGGCACCCTCGTCGACACCGAGGGGTTCTGGTGGGACGCGGAGGTGGAGGTCTTCGCCGAGCTCGGTCACCGGCTCGACGAGGCCTGGCGGGACGTGGTGGTCGGCGGACCGATGACCCGCAGCGCCGGCTACCTCATGGACGTCACCGGCGCGGACATCACCCTCGACGAACTCACCGTGCTGCTCAACGACCGCTTCGAGAAGCGCATCGGCCGCGGGGTGCCGCTGATGCCGGGCGCGGCCCGGCTGCTGGCCGAACTGGTCAAGCACGACATCCCGACGGCCCTGGTCTCCGCCTCGCACCGGCGGATCATCGACCGGGTGCTGGAATCGGTGGGCCGTCACCACTTCGCGCTCACCGTCGCGGGCGACGAGGTCTCCCGTACGAAGCCGCACCCGGAGCCCTATCTCACTGCCGCTTCCGGCTTCGGTGCGGAGCCCGAGCGCTGTGCGGTCATCGAGGACACCGCGACCGGTGTCGCGGCCGCGGAGGCGGCGGGCTGCCGGGTGGTCGCCGTACCGTCCGTCGCTCCCATCGCCCCCGCGTCCGGCCGGGTGGTCGTGCGTTCGCTCGAAGAAGTCGATCTCGCCTTCCTCCGGGGACTGGTCACGGGAACGCGTTGATCCGCGTACCGAGAGTGTTTCTGTGAATGAACGGAAAAGCCCTTGGCGGCGAATGGTGCATTTTCTGTCGCGCCTAAGTGTGGGAATGCCGGGCGTACGATAAGGGATTCGAACGGCCGAGGCGTGAGCTTTCTCACCCGAATGCGCTTCGGAGGGTTTTCGAGATCACCCGACGTGTCCGTTTTGAGGAATTGAAATGTCCCGGTTCATTCTGATATCTACGAAACCCTTCCGACGCGTGAAAGCGGCTCGCCGTTCATTCCCATCACCATCTGATTACGCGCGGGGACTTCTCCGGTCCGGCATTGCCGACGACGCCTACTAATGTCGCTTTCTCCATGCCCGGATGAGGGAGAGCGTCCAAGATGAACCGCAAGACTCTGGTGCTGCCGGCCGTCGTCGGCCTGCTCGCACCCGCACTCGCCGCCTGCGGCGCGTCGGGTGACGGGAGCGATGGCAAGGCCGCCATCGTTGTCGGCACCACGGACCAGTTCGTCGCCTCGAAGGACAGTCCCGCGCCGCTCGATCCCGCCATCGGCTACGAAGCCGGTGTGTGGAACGTGCTCCGGCAGACCGTGCAGACCCTGGTGCATGTGCCGCGCGGCGGCGGCGAGCCGGTGCCCGAAGCCGCGGAGAGCTGCACCTTCACGGACACGCAGAACGAGAGCTACCGCTGCAAGCTGCGCAGCGGTCTGAAGTTCGCCGACGGCAAGGCCATGACCGCCGACGACGTGAAGTACTCCATCGACCGCGTCATCCGCATCGATGCCGCCAACGGGCCCGTCGCCCTGCTCGACAACATCGACACGGTCGAGACACAGGGCGAGCGGGAGGTCATCTTCCACCTGCGCGCGCCGGACGCCACGTTTCCGTACAAGCTCGCCACCCCGGTCGCCGGGATCGTGCCGCGGAGCCGGTACGCGGCGAAGTCCGCGCGTACCGGATTCCAGGTGGACGGCTCCGGCCCGTACACCATGAAGCCGGAAGTCGAGCACAATCGGATCGTCAAGGTGCGCTTCACCAGGAACCCTCACTACAAGGGGGACCTGAAGGTACGGAACGAGAAGGTCGAGCTGGACGTCTTTCCCGACCCGGCGGCCATGGGCAAGGCCCTCGACAACCAGAAGATCGACATGATGACCCGCACCATGTCGCCCGAGCAGTCCCAGCAGATGCTCGAAAAGCCCAGGGACGGCATCAAGCTCACCGAGATGCCCGGCCTCGCCATCCATTTCCTGGGCTTCAACACCAACGACCCGGCCGTGAAGAACAAGGCCGTCCGCCAGGCCATGGCCCAGGTCGTCGACCGCGGTGAAATCGCGAGCAAGGTGTACGGCACCACGGCCGAGCCGCTGTACTCGCTGATCCCGCCCGGCATCACCGCGCACGCCAACTCGTTCTACAACAAGTACAGCGAACCCAGCCCCACGAAGGCTGCGGCGATCCTGAACGCCGCAGGCGTCGACACCCCGGTGAAGCTCACGCTCCACTACCCGACCGACCGTGTCGGTGCCGGCAACGCCGCCGAGTTCGGAAGACTGAAGAAGCAGTTCAACGACACCGGACTGTTCGACGTCACCGTCCAGGGAGCCCCCTGGGCGAAGTACCGCCCGGCACAGCTGCGCGGCGACTACGCCGTCTACGGCATGGGCTGGTTCCCCGACTTCCCGGACCCCGACAACTTCACGGCGCCGTTCCTCGACAGGAACAACTTCCTCAACTCGCCCTACAAGTCGGCCCTGGCCCAGAAGACGCTCATTCCGCAGTCCCGCCGCGAGACCGACCGCAGTGCCTCGACCAAGACCTTCCAGCAGCTCCAGGACATCGTCGCCAACGACGTCCCGGTACTGCCGATCTGGCAGGGCAAGCAGTACGTCGCCTCCCGCGAGGACCTCACCGGTGTCGAGTGGGCGGTCAGCTCCTCCGCGGAACTCCAGCTCTGGGCGCTGGGCGACGGCCGCGTCTGAGCACGGACGGCGCCCCCGGCCGCACCTGGCCGGAGGAGCCGCTCTCCCCGCCCCGCTCACTGGGCGCCGGGGCGCACCAGACCGCTCTCGTACGCGTACACGGCGGCCTGCACCCGGTCGCGCAGTCCGAGCTTGGTCAGCACATGGCCGACATGGGTCTTGACCGTCGTCTCGCTGACGAACAGATCCGCGGCGATCTCTGCATTGGACAGACCGCGTGCCACCAGCTTCAGCACCTCGACCTCGCGGTCGGTCAGCGTGTGCAGCGTGTCGGGCACCGGATCCTCGCCGGACGGCAGATGGTCCGCGTACTTGTCGAGGAGCCTGCGGGTGATGCTCGGTGCGAGCATCGCCTCGCCCGCCGCGACCACCCGGATGGCCTGCACCAGCTCATTGGCCGGAGCGTCCTTCAGCAGGAAGCCGCTGGCGCCGGCGCGCAGCGCCTCCACCACGTACTCGTCGAGATCGAACGTCGTCAGCACCAGCACCTTCGCCGGACCGTCGCGGCCCGGCCCGGTGATCTGGCGCGTCGCCTCGACGCCGTCCATCCGCGGCATGCGGATGTCCATCAGCACCACATCGGGCTGCAGCGCCCGCACCTGGTCGAGAGCCTGGAGACCGTCACCGGCCTCACCCACCACCGCGAGATCACCTTCCGCCTCCAGAATCATCCGGAAGCCGGTGCGCAGCAGGGGCTGGTCGTCGACCAGTAGGACGCGGATAGCCACAGGGTCTCCTTCACGGTCCTTCGAGGGCCACAGGCCGGCCGGCCTCAGCGCGGACCGGATCCATTCTGCCCTGCACATCCTGCTCCGGCTCCGCCGGGCGGACCGTCAATGGATAGACCGGGGGAGTACCGCCGAATTCGGGACAGACCGACCGGTGGTCGCACCAGCCGCAGAGCTTCGTCGGCCGGGGCCGCCACTCGCCCGTCTCCGTGGCCAGCCGGATCGCGTCCCACAGCGCCAGCAGCTTGCGCTCCACCCGCTCCAGATCCGCCACCACCGGGTCGTACGTCAGGATGTCCCCGCTGCCGAGGTAGACCAGCTGGAGCCGGCGCGGCACCACACCCTTCAGCCGCCAGATCACCAGGGCGTAGAACTTCATCTGGAAGAGCGCGCCCTCCGCGTACTCCGGGCGCGGTGCCTTCCCCGTCTTGTAGTCGACGATCCGGACCTCGCCCGTCGGCGCCACGTCGATCCGGTCGATCACCCCGCGCAGCCGCAGTCCCGACTCCAGCTCCGTCTCGACGAAGAGCTCCCGCTCGGCAGGCTCCAGACGCGTCGGATCCTCCAGCGAGAACCACCGCTCCACCAGGCCCTCCGCCTCCGAGAGCCAGCGCGAGAGCCGCTCGCCCCCGGCGTCCTCGGCGAACAGCTCCGACAGCTCCGGCTTCGACTCCAGCAGCCGGTCCCACTGGGCGGGGACCAGCGCCGTGGCCCGGCCGGCGGTGCGCTCCACCGCCGGATTGTCGAAGAGCCGCTCCAGCACCGCATGCACCAGCGTGCCCCGGGTAGCCGCCTCGCTGGGCTTCTCCGGCAGTTTGTCGATGACCCGGAAGCGGTACAGCAGCGGACACTGCATGAAATCGCTCGCCCGCGACGGCGACAGGGACGAAGGCGGCTGAGCGGGCCGCGGCAGGGAGGTCATGTCGAAGACCCTACGGCCCGCCACTGACAGCGGGCGGCATACCATCGACCACACAGCCTCGAACACTGCATGATCGTGCCGTAGGGCACCGACCGAAGGGACCCCGTGGACGAGAGCGGCGACAGCGGGCGGCCGCAGCCCGGTGCAGGGGGAACGCCCCCTGGCGCCGGCCCCGACAAGGGTGAACCGCAGCGCCCCGAAGAGCCCGGAGGCGGCATTCTCATGGGCCGCCCCTTCGGCGTGCCCGTGTACGTCGCGCCCAGCTGGTTCCTCGTGGCCGCACTGATCACCTGGGTCTTCGGCGGTCAGCTCGACCGGGTGCTGCCCGAGCTCGGTGCGGCGCGTTATCTGGTCGCGCTCTTCTTTGCGATCGCCTTCTACGCCTCCGTGCTCGTCCACGAACTCGCCCACACCGTCGTGGCGCTGCGCTACAAGCTGCCGGTGCGCCGCATCCAGCTCCAGTTCTTCGGCGGCGTCTCCGAGATCGAGAAGGAGTCCGAGACCCCGGGCCGCGAATTCCTGCTCGCCTTCGTCGGACCGCTGCTCTCCCTGGTGCTCGCGGGCGTGTTCTACGGCGGGATGAAGTTCGTCGCCCCCGGCACCGTGCCCGGTGTCCTGCTCGCCGGACTGATGATCTCCAACCTGCTGGTGGCCGCCTTCAACCTCCTCCCCGGCCTCCCGCTGGACGGCGGGCGGATGCTCCGCGCCGTCGTCTGGAAGATCACCGGGCGGCCGATGAGCGGCACCGTCGCCGCCGCCTGGGTCGGCCGCGCCCTCGCCGTCATCACCCTGATCGGCCTGCCGCTGCTCACCCACACCGGGACCTTCGGCAACGACCCCGGCGACCTCAGCGGCATGGACACCATCACCGACGCCCTGCTCGCCGCCATCCTCGCCGCGATCATCTGGACCGGAGCGGGCAACAGCCTGCGCATGGCCCGCCTGCGCGAACACCTCCCCGAGCTGCGCGCCCGCACCCTCACCCGGCGCGCCGTCCCGGTGGAATCCGCCACCCCGCTCTCCGAGGCCCTGCGCCGGGCCAACGAGGCGGGCGCCCGCGCCCTCGTCGTCGTCGACGGACACGGCGAGCCCAAGGGCATCGTCCGGGAGACGGCCATCGTCGGTGTGCCGGAACACCGCCGCCCCTGGGTGGCCGTCAGCGGTCTCGCCCAGGACCTCACCGAAGGCATGAAGGTCTCCGCCGAGCTGTCCGGCGAGGCACTCCTGGACAGGCTCAAGGCCAGCCCGGCCACCGAGTACCTCGTGCTGGAGGAGACCGGTGAGATCTACGGCGTCCTCTCCACCGCCGACGTCGAACGTGCGTTCGTCGCCGCCCTGGCCAGACCGGCCGCCTGACCGCCGGAGTCCGCCCGGGGCTCGCGGTAGGCGCCCCGGGAATCACCGGTACGCTGGTCACATGTCTGAACCGACCGGTGCCGCCCGCCGACGCGGGCCCTTCAAGGTCGGGGACCAGGTCCAGCTCACCGATCCCAAGGGACGCCACTACACCTTCACGCTCGAAGCCGGAAAGAACTTCCACACCCACAAGGGTTCTTTCCCGCACGACGAGCTGATCGGTGCCCCCGAGGGCAGTGTTGTCCGAACCACGGGAAACGTCGCCTATCTCGCGCTGCGCCCCCTGCTCCCCGACTACGTCCTGTCCATGCCCCGCGGCGCCGCCGTGGTCTACCCCAAGGACGCGGGGCAGATCCTGGCCTTCGCCGACATCTTCCCCGGCGCCCGCGTCGTGGAGGCCGGCGTCGGCTCCGGCTCGCTCTCCACCTTCCTGCTGCGCGCCATCGGCGACCAGGGCATGCTGCACTCCTACGAGCGCCGCGAGGACTTCGCCGAGATCGCCCAGCAGAACGTGGAACGCTACTTCGGCGAACCGCACCCGGCCTGGCAGCTCACCGTCGGCGACCTCCAGGACAACCTCTCGGACACCGACGTCGACCGCGTCGTCCTCGACATGCTCGCCCCCTGGGAGTGCCTGGAAGCCGTCTCCAAGGCGCTGGTGCCCGGCGGCATCCTCTGCGCGTACGTCGCCACCACCACCCAGCTCGCGCGGACCGTCGAGTCCATCCGCGAGATCGGCTGCTTCGCGGAACCGCAGCCCTGGGAATCGATGATCCGCAACTGGCACGTCGAGGGCCTGGCCGTCCGCCCGGACCACCGCATGATCGGCCACACCGGCTTCCTCGTCACCGCCCGCCGCCTGGCCGACGGTGTGGAGGCCCCGCTGCGCCGCCGCCGCCCCGCCAAGGGTGCCTACGGCGAGGACTACGACGGTCCCGGCAGCCAGAGCGGCTCCTCCCGCGGCTGACCGCGCAACGCACCGGCGCCGTCCACCCCGGCATCCTCGAACCACAGGAACCACAGGAGACATCCCGCGTGCAGACCTCCGAGCTCCCGGACCTCGCGCACACCGACACCAAGCCGCTGCACTGGCTCGCCACCGCGGCAGCCATGGCCGCCGTCGTCGCGGCCGCAGGCCTGCTCCAGCCGGACCCCGCGGCCTCTGCCTCCACCCCTCACCGCACCACGGCGCAGCACGGCACCGCGAACGTCACCGCCCCCGATCCGGCACGGGCGGACTTCCCCCTGGAATGCGGCGGACTGGAGAGCGCCGTGGCCAAGCAGGCCACCGGCGACCTCGACGGCGACGGCCGCCCCGAGACCGTCGCGGTGGTCCGCTGCGCGGCCGGCTCAGGGACCCCGCCCAGCGGCGTCTACGTCCTCACACGCGGAAGTGGGGCCGCACCGCGGGTCGTGGCGACCCTGGTGGACCCCGCCCAGGAGATGAGCGTCGGCGATTTCGCGGTGCGTGACGGAGTCATTTCGGCCACTCTGCTCGGCTACTCCTCGGACGCGGTGGCGCGCTGCTGCCCCGACCAGCAGGAGCGGGTCACCTGGCAGTGGAAGGGCGGCGCGTTCGTCCGCGCCACCCAGGCCGCTCCGAGCAGCGTCTGACCGGACACCGAGGGTGACCGGAGGCCCGAGGCGGCCCGATCAGGCGGCCTCGGGGCCGTACACCTCGACGCTGTCCGAAACGCGACGTACGTGGATGCAGTCGCCCGGACACTCCTTGGCCGAATCGACGACGTCCTGGAGGAGCGGCAGCGGAACGGGCGTCGTCGCGCCCGCGTCCTGCAGCAACTCGTCGTCCGCGCTCTTCACATAGGCCAGACCGTCGATGTCCAGCTCGAACACCTCGGGCGCGTACTGGACACAGATGCCGTCTCCCGTGCAGAGGTCCTGGTCGATCCAGACCTCCAGGTCCTGCGCGTCGCCGCCGTTGGGAGCGTCCTGCTGCACGGTCATTTCTCCTGCCGTTCCCTGCGTATCCGAACCAAAAGAAGCCAGCCCTGACGGGTGTTGAACGGTTCGACGATACAACCGGCCGCTTTCCGATGTTGAAGGGTGGGTATTCCCCTGACACGAGGGGGAACGCAAGGGTGAAGATCGGACACACCCCGCAGTCTTTGTGATCTAGGGGTTTCAATCATCACCCACCCAGGTAGGGTCAGGAAGCGTCCAGCTCCCCTTGGAGGAGGTGAGGACCGTGGCAGCCCACGACGACGACATCAACCGCGGCATCCGGCCCGGGCGGGGGTCCGAAGACCCAGCCGGCCAGGTCGCCTATCTCGAGCAGGAAATCGCCGTCCTGCGACGTAAGCTCGCCGACTCTCCGCGCCATACGAGGATTCTCGAAGAGCGGATCGTCGAGTTGCAGACCAACCTGGCAGGCGTGTCCGCACAGAATGAACGGCTCGCCAACACATTGCGCGAGGCCCGCGACCAGATCGTGGCCCTCAAGGAAGAAGTCGACCGGCTCGCACAGCCGCCGGCCGGTTTCGGTGTGTTTCTGCAGGGCAATGAGGACGGCACCTGCGACATCTTCACCGGGGGCCGAAAGCTCCGGGTGAATGTCAGCCCCAGTGTCGAGCTCGACGACCTCCGGCGCGGCCAGGAAGTCATGCTCAACGAAGCGCTCAATGTGGTCGACGCCATGGAATTCGAGCGGGCCGGGGACATCGTCACCCTCAAGGAAATCCTCGAGGACGGCGAGCGGGCCCTGGTCATCGGGCACACCGACGAGGAACGGGTGGTGAGGCTCGCCGAGCCGCTGCTGGACATCACCATCCGCCCCGGCGACGCCCTCCTGCTCGAACCCAGGTCCGGCTACGTCTACGAAGTGGTCCCCAAGAGCGAGGTCGAAGAGCTCGTCCTCGAAGAGGTACCGGACATCGACTACGACAAGATCGGCGGCCTGGGCGACCAGATCGAACTGATCCGGGACGCGGTCGAGCTCCCCTACCTCCACCCCGACCTCTTCAAGGAACACGAACTGCGTCCGCCGAAGGGCATCCTGCTCTACGGTCCGCCCGGCTGCGGCAAGACGCTCATCGCCAAGGCCGTCGCCAACTCCCTTGCCAAGAAGGTCGCCGAGGTCACCGGCCAGCCGGCGGGCAAGAGCTACTTCCTCAACATCAAGGGTCCGGAGCTTCTCAACAAGTACGTCGGCGAGACCGAGCGGCACATCCGCCTGGTCTTCCAGCGTGCCCGTGAGAAGGCGAGCGAGGGCACCCCCGTCATCGTCTTCTTCGACGAGATGGAGTCCCTCTTCCGGACCCGGGGATCCGGCGTCAGCTCGGACGTGGAGAACACCATCGTCCCCCAGCTGCTCGCCGAGATCGACGGCGTCGAGGGCCTGGAGAACGTCATCGTCATCGGCGCCTCCAACCGCGAGGACATGATCGACCCCGCGATCCTGCGACCCGGCCGCCTCGATGTGAAGATCAAGATCGAGCGCCCGGACGCGGAGGCCGCGAAGGACATCTTCGCGAAGTACCTCACGCCTTCGCTGCCCCTGCACGCGGACGACCTCGCGGAGCACACCGGCTCCAAGGAAGCCGCCGCACACGCCATGATCCAGTCCGTCGTCGAGCGGATGTACACCGAGTCCGAGGAGAACCGCTTCCTCGAGGTCACGTACGCCAACGGCGACAAGGAAGTCCTGTACTTCAAGGACTTCAACTCCGGCGCGATGATCCAGAACATCGTCGACCGGGCCAAGAAGATGGCCATCAAGGCCTTCCTCGACCAGGGCCAGAAGGGCCTTCGCGTCTCCCATCTCCTCCAGGCATGCGTGGACGAGTTCAAGGAGAACGAGGACCTGCCGAACACCACCAACCCGGACGACTGGGCCAGGATCTCCGGCAAGAAGGGCGAGCGGATCGTCTTCATCCGCACGCTCGTCACCGGAAAGCAGGGCGCGGACACCGGTCGCTCCATCGACACGGTGGCGAACACCGGGCAGTACCTGTAGAACGCGGACAGGCTGCGGATGCCCGGCCGGGCATCCGCAGCCGGTTGCTTTCGGTACGGCTCGCGCGACACCGCAGCAATGACGCAATTGATCTCCCCACCAGCACAGAGGCGCTCTAGGCTCTTGCGTACCGCCCGGTCGCGCAGTGCGTGGACGGGCAGTGCACGCGCACCGACAAGCAGCGGTACTGGAGCGCCGCCCCTCAAGGGAGCGCCGCCGGGCAAGGAGGGCCGCATGACCGTACGGCGAGTAATGGGCATCGAGACGGAGTACGGGATCTCCGTCCCCGGCCACCCCAACGCCAATGCCATGCTCACCTCGTCCCAGATCGTCAACGCCTACGCAGCGGCGATGCACCGGGCGCGCCGCGCCCGCTGGGACTTCGAGGAGGAGAACCCGCTGCGGGACGCGCGAGGTTTCGACCTCGCCCGCGAGACTGCGGACTCCAGTCAGCTCACCGACGAGGACATCGGCCTCGCCAATGTCATCCTCACCAATGGGGCCCGCCTCTACGTCGACCACGCGCACCCGGAATACAGCTCCCCGGAAGTCACCAATCCGCGGGACGCGGTCCTCTGGGACAAGGCCGGCGAACGCATCATGGCCGAAGCCGCCGAGCGCGCGGCCCAGCTTCCCGGTGCCCAGCCGATCCACCTCTACAAGAACAACACCGACAACAAGGGCGCCTCGTACGGCACGCACGAGAACTACCTGATGAAGCGGGAAACCCCCTTCTCGGACATCGTGCGCCATCTGACCCCGTTCTTCGTCTCCCGCCAGGTGGTCACCGGCGCGGGACGCGTGGGAATCGGCCAGGACGGCCACGAGCACGGCTTCCAGATCAGCCAGCGCGCCGACTACTTCGAGGTCGAGGTCGGGCTGGAGACCACGCTCAAGCGCCCCATCATCAACACCCGGGACGAACCCCACTCCGACGCCGAGAAGTACCGCCGGCTCCATGTGATCATCGGGGACGCGAACCTCTCGGAGATCTCCACCTATCTCAAGCTCGGCACCACCGCCCTGGTCCTCTCCATGATCGAGGACGGCTTCATCAACGTCGATCTCGCGGTCGACCAGCCGGTGCGCACCCTGCACCACGTCTCCCACGACCCGACGCTGAAGCACCTCATCACGCTGCGCGGCGGCCGCACCCTCACCGCGGTACAGCTGCAGATGGAGTACTTCGAGCTGGGCCGCAAGTACGTCGAGGAGCGGTACGGGGCCGACGCCGACGAGCAGACCAAGGACGTCCTGATCCGCTGGGAGGACACCCTCAACCGGCTGGAGAACGATCCGATGAGCCTGTCCGGCGAGCTCGACTGGATCGCCAAGCGGGAGCTCATGGAGGGCTACCGCCGCCGCGACAGCCTGGACTGGGACGCAGCACGCCTGCATCTGGTGGATCTCCAGTACGCCGACGTGCGGGCCGAGAAGGGCCTGTACAACCGTCTGGCGGCCCGCGGGAAGATGAAGCGGCTGCTGGACGAGAGCGAGGTCGAGCAGGCCCGTACGAAGCCTCCGGAGGACACCAGGGCCTATTTCCGCGGCCGCTGCCTGGAGCAGTACGCCGACGACGTGGCGGCGGCCTCCTGGGACTCGGTCATCTTCGATCTGCCGGGTCATGACTCGCTGCAACGGGTACCGACCCTGGAACCGCTGCGCGGCACCCGTAACCACGTCAAGGAGCTCCTGGACCGCTGCCGTACGGCGGAGGAGCTGGTCCAGGTCCTGTCGGGCGGCTGAAAGGGCCGGGATCGGGGAATCATCGGGATGTCCCCCGGACGTTGAGGGAAGTACCGGGCCGATGTCGGAGCCCGTGGGTAGGGTCTGATCAAGTGCTTCGAACCGAGCGGGGTGAGCTAGATGGCGACCAAGGACACCGGCGGCGGACAGCAGAAGGCGACGCGTTCCACCGAGGAGGTCGAGGAGCAGGCGCAGGACGCGCAGGCCTCCGAGGACCTCAAGGACCGCCAGGAGAAGTTGAGCGACGACGTCGACTCGGTTCTGGACGAGATCGATGACGTGCTCGAGGAGAACGCAGAGGACTTCGTGCGCTCCTTCGTTCAAAAGGGTGGACAGTAGTTCACGGATGTGAACGCGGGGGAGTAGAGAGCGGTGCGCGCGGTACGGGCCGGGTCGGCCCGTACCGCGCGGGCGCAAGCGGCACCGCGAGCCGTGCAGCTGCCCCGCGGTTCATGTGGATCACCGCCACGGGACGGGTAGGGTCCGTGGCGTAACCGCATCAACTGCAATTCGGCCATCGGCAAGTTGGGAGACGATCCTGACGCCTTGCTCAGGGCCGTCGCTTACCTGGAGGGAAACGCGTGGAAGCCAACACTCGTAGCACCGGGCGTCTACCAGCTGCCTTCCTGACGCCGGGATCCTCTTCGTTCATGGATTTCCTGTCCGACCAGTCACCCGGGATGCTCCCGGGCAACCGGAGCCTGCCGCCCCTGCAAGGGGCCATCGAGGCGCCGCACGGGACGACCATCGTCGCGGCGACGTTCCCCGGCGGTGTGGTCCTGGCCGGTGACCGGCGCGCGACCATGGGCAATGTGATCGCTCAGCGCGACATCGAGAAGGTCTTCCCGGCCGACGAGTACTCGGCGGTGGGCATCGCCGGCACGGCCGGACTGGCCGTGGAGATGGTGAAGCTCTTCCAGCTGGAGCTGGAGCACTTCGAGAAGGTCGAGGGCGCGCAGCTCTCCCTGGAGGGCAAGGCCAACCGGCTCTCCACGATGATCCGCAGCAATCTGGCCATGGCCATGCAGGGCCTCGCCGTCGTGCCGCTCTTCGCCGGCTTCGACGTCGACCGCGAGAAGGGCCGCATCTTCTCGTACGACGTCACCGGTGGCCGTTCCGAGGAGCACGGCTACGCGGCCACGGGCTCCGGGTCGGTCTTCGCCCGCAGCTCGATGAAGAAGCTCTACCGCCAGGACCTGACGGAGCAGGAGGCTCTCACCCTGGTCGTCCAGGCGCTGTACGACGCCGCGGACGACGATTCGGCGACCGGCGGTCCGGATGTGGCCCGGCGGATCTATCCGATCGTCACCGTCATCACCGACGAGGGCTTCCGGAAGCTGGACGAGGCGGAATCCTCCGAGATCGCCCGCTCCATCCTGGAACACCGGCTGGAGCAGCCCGACGGCCCGCGCGCCGCGCTGCTCTGACCTCCGTTCCGCTGCTTCTTCGATGCTCTTGTCACTGACAGAAAGGGACGGATAACCGGTGTCGACGCCGTTCTATGTCTCACCTCAGCAGGCCATGGCCGACCGGGCGGAATACGCCCGGAAGGGCATTGCCCGTGGTCGCAGCCTGGTTGTGCTGCAGTATGCCGACGGCATTGTGTTCGTCGGCGAGAACCCGTCCCGTGCGCTGCACAAGTTCAGCGAGATCTACGACCGGATCGGTTTCGCCGCCGCCGGCAAGTACAACGAATACGAGAATCTCCGCATCGGCGGCGTGCGCTATGCCGATCTGCGCGGATACACCTACGACCGTGACGATGTGACGGCCCGTGGGCTGGCCAACGTCTACGCGCAGACGCTGGGCACCATCTTCTCCAGTGCGGCCGAGAAGCCGTACGAGGTGGAGCTGGTGGTCGCGGAGGTGGGCGCCGAGCCCGAGGGCGACCAGATCTACCGGCTGCCGCACGACGGCTCGATCGTCGACGAGCACGGCTCGGTCGCGGTCGGCGGCAATGCCGAGCAGATCAGCACCTTCCTGGACCAGCGGCACCGCGACGGGATGACGCTCGCCGAGGCGCTGAAGCTGGCGGTGCAGGCGCTGTCGCGCGATCCCAACGGCAGCGAGCGGGAGATCCCCGCGGAGCGGCTGGAGGTCGCGGTCCTGGACCGCACGCGGCCGCAGCAGCGGAAGTTCAAGCGGATCGTCGGCAGGCAGCTGGCGCGGCTGCTGGAGGCGGACGGCGGCTCCGCGCCGACGGATGCCCCCTCCGACACCGAAGAGGGCGAGGGCGGCGAGTCCGCCGCCGCGACGGACGCTCCCAAGTCCACCGACTCCGGCGGGGACGTGGAGTAGCCCTTCGTGGGGCGGTCCACCGCATGACCGTGCACCGTTCCCCCCCTCCCAGGCGGACTGGGCACAGTCACTCAGGGGAGTGCGTCAAGGAGGCGTAAGGCACCCAGGGCCCACGGAGGCTACCCGGATTTGGCCGCC
Organism: Streptomyces sp. NPDC058240; assembly: GCF_042882135.1. Classification (NCBI taxonomy): domain Bacteria; kingdom Bacillati; phylum Actinomycetota; class Actinomycetes; order Kitasatosporales; family Streptomycetaceae; genus Streptomyces; species Streptomyces sp. NPDC058240. Next base: position 249,024 of record NZ_JBHVWT010000004.1, on the reverse strand, counting down.
AGGCTC